>JAGXKX010000135.1 GCA_018335015.1 Candidatus Bipolaricaulota bacterium | reverse complement strand
GGAACTTATCGGAAAACTTCTGCAAAGTTCCATAGTCCAAAGTTTCGAGCGATTGAAATCGGGCTTCGCTTATCCTTACCTTGGCCCACTCCCCATTACTGAGGTAGAGTAGGTCCAGAGTAGCCTTTTCCGGCTTCGCAATAAAAAACCGGTTCTGTGACGGGATACTATGGCACTTTATACGGCCGGGGTCACCTCAAGTGGGTTAAGAGCTAGTTAATTGCAATAGATATTATATAATAATCTTGGCGGTAAAATGAACAATAAAAACAATTTGGTCTACAGGTTTAAAATAGAATTGAAGGATTTCGAGCCGACCATCCGGCGGCGAATACAAGTACCGGGAGATTATACCTTCTGGGGACTGCATGTTGGGATGACTGACGCTATGGGCTGGGCGGATTACCACCTGCATCAGTTTATGGTAAATGATCCGAAGTCGAACGATGAAATATCTATCCGAATTCCTTTAACCCAAAGCAGGTTAATTTCAGGGATCCGGGAAAGACATATCAGCAGTATTACGGTGGATTTTAAGCGTTGATTTTCTAAACACGGGATGATCAGGTTGCGACCTACAAAAGAAAAGATAAAAAGCTTTTGCAATCAGCAATCTTACGATAGGGGCGTGCGCTATCTGAGCCAGGGGAGGGTGGAGAAGTTAAATATCAAAGGAGAAAGCGTAAAGGCAAAGGTCCGGGGGTCTCAACTCTACGAGGTCAGGCTGGAACTGGACGAGCCCGATTTCGATGCCATCTGTACCTGCCCTTACGACTGGGGCGGTTATTGTAAGCATATCGTTGCAACTCTTTTGAAACTTTCCGAGAAGGATTCAGAGGAATTTGAAACTTCAGCCGAGAAGCGGGCTGCTAAAGTTGATGAAACCCTCCGGCAAGCCACCGCTAAGGAATTACGAAGCTTCCTTCGGCGTGAATTTAAGCGTAACTCCAAGGCGGAGCGACGGTTTTTGCTCTGGCTTGATGAATCTTCAGAAGAAAACCAGCTCGAAAACTACAAACGGGAACTCCGGGAGTTACTGGACAGCGCGACCGGAGACGACTACCGGGGAGAAATCAACAAAGCAATTTACTCCTTTTTTGATATGGCGAGGGATTACCGGGAAGGGGATGACTTCATGGAAGCTGCCACGATTTACCGGGCCGTGGCAGAGGTAATAGCCGAAGGTACGGAACCGATCGATAACTTTTCCGGCTATCACGGAGACGAGTTCGGCCAGGCGATAAATGAATTCGCCGAGTCGGTTGTCGGGGCGGGGCTGGATTTCTCCGAGAAAAAAGAGTATATCGATTACCTGTTCGAAAGATATAACAAAAAAGACCCCGATTATTTCGAGGACTACTACGTAGAAGCCCTAAAAACGATCTGCGTCGGAGAAAGGGATTATAGACACTGGAAAAATTTAATGCGTCCACTGCTAGAAGATAGGGTTGATTCTAAGCTGCAAGGAGGAACTCGGGAAAATTACGAGACGATCCAGCTGGTTAAACCATGGATCCATATACTGAAAAACCTGGAAGAGGAGAACGAGCTCGAGGAGTTGTACGAGAAAGTTTCTCACGCTAACTCGGACCTTTGTTTGGATTACGCGAAGTGGCTCAGCGATAAAGATCGAGAGGGTACTGCAATTGAAATCCTTGAAGGGTATTTGCAACAGTCCGAGGGGTCGAACCGGACGGACTTGCGGGAATTATTAGTGGAGCTATATGAAGGTAGAAATCCGAAAAAGCACGTGGCAAACCTTATTAAGCTGTATAAGGATAAGCCAAATAAAGAATACTACCGAGAGTTAAAAAGTGCAGCTCCGGATGAAAAATGGGGCTGGGTAAGGAAGTGGCTCGAGGATAAACTTTACGGTTATGACCTGATAGACTTTTACCTTCTGGAAGGGGACGATCAAAACGCTTTTGAGGAGGTAATGAAGTCCGAAAATTTACGGATCATGCAGAATTACATAGAGGATCTCGGCCAACACGACCCAGAGAAGTATTTTGACGTTTATGCGGAGCTTATATCTTCATTTCTGGCCGAGGATACCGGGAGGCGACATTACAGGGAGGCTATCAGCCATTTGAGGGAGCTAAACAAACTCGACTTGAGCGATCGGCTGCAGGAGCTTGTTGAAAGGCTCAAGCGGGAGAACGACAACAGGCCCGCCTTTTTGGACGAGATCTCGTCTTTTAGGGTTTTATAGACAAATGCGGTGAAGCTTTAAAAGCCAAAAGTATAACTCACTTATTCCGGGTATATCCAGATGAATTCCCGGGATACAGCAGAATAGAATCCATTTTCGTCGTCTTTCAACTTACACCATTCGTCCCCGGTATAAACAAGCAGTTCTGTTGGAACCGGAAGAGGTGAGGTATCGAAATCTATTCCTCGACGTTCGAAAGGTTTGTCCGATTTTTTCAGTAAAATAATCAGGTCGAGATCGCTACCTACTCCCCAATTTCCCTTTGCGTATGAACCGAAATAGCCGACTCGGATTACGTCGTCCCTCTCTTTGGTTAACTCCTCAGTCCATTTTTTCAGTGATTTTTCAACTTCCTTCTTCCCGGGCCATCTTATCACTGACGAATTCAACGATCTCACTGGCATAATCTATAGCCTCCTCGCTCTGAAGGGGGCCGAAATGTTCGAATGGTGCTCCTTCCGGGTGTCCATTTGGGTAACGAGTCGGGACGTAAAAACTATCCAGGACTTTCGCTTTTTCGATTATTTCTTGCTCAGGTCGAACGTCGGCCGGTAACTCTTCAATTAATTTTGCTACAGTATGTCCCCACGCTTGCTGTCCTTTGCTCAGGTGTAGCGCTTTGACGGCTTTCTCGGAACTTTGCTGAGCGATAAAACAGGCCCATTCATGGTGCTCTGATTCCCTGGAGGACTTCGCCTGTTCGAGATCTTTTCTCGCCTGAACAAACCAGTCTTTTGAGCGCTGTGGCATAAGACCACTTCCAAAATTTCAAATTGTGAGGGCTTTATATACTCCACTAATAATATAGTTTAACCCGCGAGGTCCATCAAATAAACTACCCCGGAGATCCCTCGGGTGGATTCCTCCTCACCGTTAAAAGACGATGAATCGGAGACTCGGACCCCTGGGAGGAAACTACGCTATTGAAGCCCTTGTTGATAATCCTTGCCGTAACTTTCGTGAAAAGAGCCGTTCAAGTTTTGCGGTGGTGCAGGGATTGAGTTAACATGAGTTGAGTCGACATGAATATAACCATCAAAAACCTAAAAAATTGTCATCTAGAAAGCGT
>JAGXKX010000052.1 GCA_018335015.1 Candidatus Bipolaricaulota bacterium | reverse complement strand
GAGTTATCATTTCGATTTCCCCGTTACCCAGAGTTTAAGATTTAGTCGGGCTCGATTGATTGCAGGGCCTCGTTTTGAAAAAGACTGAAAAGTTTGCCTAAAGGTGTTTTGTACAAACACCGCCCTTTGGGCAGAGGTTCAGGACTATATTTACAGGGTGTCCAGGTAGTCCGTTTGGAGGGTTCACCGGTTATGGGATTCATTACTGAAAATTATCTGGCGATCGGTTTCAGTCTCGTCGGTATTCTCGTTGTGATTTCCCTGATCGTACGAAGAGTGGCCGACTCATATATACAACGATTTGAGGAAGACCTTACTAATTCGGGGCTAAATGGCAGGGTGTTCGTGGACAGGGTGATGGAGTCAGAGGATATTGACGTTACCCTGGAAGAGGTTGAAGGAGAGGTTAGGGGTGAATTCCTACATGAGGAAGGGATAGTAAAAGTACCCGAGCTGGAAAATAGCTCTCTTCTCACCCTGGGTATTTCTGCCCACGAGCTCGCCCACGCGAGTCAGTTTAGCAGAATGCTGTTTCTGGTCGCCGCGACGAAAATTTTCGAGAAGTTAGGTGTCTTTCTATCGTATATTTTTCCCCTCGCCCTAATTATCGGTTTTATTTTCTATTTCCCACTTTTGAAGGTGTCCCTGGTTCTTTACCTTTTGGTCCTTTTGATCCTTTTAACCAGGATAACTCTGGAAATAGATGCGTCCAGAAAGGCATTAGCCTTTCTGGACAGGTACGGAGAATTGACCGAATTGGAGTTAGCCCGACTGAAAAAGTTGCTTGGCTTGGCTATACTTACCAGACTGACTGATCTCACAGCTGGTTTTCTCGTACTCCTAGATTTGAAGGAGAAGAGGTGAAGTGAATGTCAGAAATAGTTTTTGCTCCGTCGATTCTATCCGCAGATTTCGGTCGGCTGGTCCAGGAAATCGAGAGCGTGGAAGAAGTTGCAGATTCAATTCACGTTGACGTAATGGACGGACACTTCGTTCCAAATATAACTATTGGCCCGCTCGTGTCTAACTCTTTGAAAAGATCGAACCGGGTCAATACCCCGTTGAGTATACATTTGATGATCGACGACCCCTGGAAATACGGTCCGGAGTTCGAAGTTGACTCTGAAGACATGATACTATTCCACCGGGAGGCGACGGACCGGCCCTTTGAGCTATTTGACCGGCTCAGAGGTCTTGGCTGTAAGGTGGGCATCTCTCAGAAGCCCGCAAGTCCGGTGGATGAAATATTTCCAATGCTGGAGGAACTGGACGAGGTGCTGGTCATGGGGGTCGAGCCGGGATTTGGTGGACAGGAGTTTAACCCGGAGGCAATAGAAAGGATAGAAGCGCTAGAAAGACGGATTCGGGAAAGTAGTCACGACACGGTTATTTCCGTGGACGGAGGAATGTCGCCCTCAACTATTGGCCCCGTTGTCCGGGCGGGTGCTGACAAAATAGTCGCCGGTTCAGCAATATTCGGGAAAGAAGATAGAGTTCAGGCCGTTAGAGACATGGAAGACGCCCTTCCTTGATGCCATGGATAAAGAACCCGATCGGAACTACATGAAGAGAGCCCTCGATTTAGCAAGGCGCGGTGGCGGGTTCGTTAATCCAAATCCCCAGGTCGGGGCGGTAATAGTGAGAGACGGAGAAATTATTGGTGAAGGGTATCACGAGAAATTTGGCGGCCCACATGCCGAGGTCAACGCTATCGAGGATGCAAGGGATAGAGGTAGAGGCGCGACGTTGTACGTTACGCTCGAGCCGTGTGCCCATTCCGGAAAGACTCCACCCTGCACCGAAAAGATAATTGAGAGTGGTCTACAGGAGGTTCATGTTGCAACTGAGGATCCGAATCCAAGGGTAGCGGGTAAAGGGATAAAAAGGTTACGAGAAGAGGGGATAGAGGTTTCGCTCGGGTTGATGGAGGAGAAGGCACGGAAAATAAACGAGATTTACTTTCATTACGTAAAGACGGAAAGACCTTTCGTCTTACTCAAGCTTGCGATGACCCTCGACGGGAAGATAGCTACGAGGACAGGTGATGCTCGGTGGATATCTTCCGAGACCTCAAGGGCGCTCGTTCACGAGTTGAGGGCGCGTTATAGCGCCGTGGGGGTAGGGGTAAACACAGTGCGAGCGGACGATCCCCGGTTAAACGTGCGAGATGCGGAAGGTCCTGACGGTGCAAGGTTCGTGTTCGATTCGAGAGGGAGGACGCCGGCAAACTCTCGAGTATTGACGCTTTCGAGCTCCACGCCCACCGTGCTGGTAACCGGACAAGGCGTCCCTGAAAACAGGTTGGAGAAATTCGAGTTGGAGGGGGTTAAAGTCTGGCGGTTACCTGTTAATCAAAAAGGTCTAGACCTCGATTCATTGCTGAAACGGATGGGTGATAGGGGATACGACAGCCTGCTTATCGAGGGTGGAGGGGAAATTGCCTGGAGTTTTCTCGACGAGAACCTCGTGGACAAAATTAGGTTCTTCTATTCTCCAAAGATAGTTGGCGGTAGGGAAGCCGTCCCGTCAGTGGGGGGAGAGGGGAGAGCCAGGGTAAGGGATGGAATGGAGATCGAAGAATTAACCGTGGAAAGGGTCGGTGAAGACTTGTCTCTTGTCGGATATCCCGTTTAAAGGATAACGAGCAGTGCAAGGCCGGATAAGACAGCCTGAAATAGATAGATTATCAGAACAGCGGTTACGTGGTTGAACTTTCGGTAAAGTTTGTGATGCAGATGGTCCTGATCGGCTTCCATGATACCTTTTTCCGACCCAGCTCTCCTGAATATCGCCATTACCGTGTCAACGATCGGAACTCCGAGAAGGAGCAATCCGACGCCAAGGTTCCAGCCAGAGTTAGCTCCGGAGAGGGAGGACAGAGTATTGATCACCAGGAAGGAGACGAGAAAACCCGCGAGATAGGATCCTCCGTCCCCCAGGAAAAGTCTTGCCGGATAGAAGTTATAGAATAGGATAGCAAAAAGGGCTGCAGCCAGGCCTGCTGTGAGCAAGTAAGTTCCCTGGCCAAAAGCAAGTAATATTAAGGGGATAAGTGAAAGTATCCCGATTCCCGTTGCCAGACCGTCCAGACCGTCTACTAGGTTGAACGCGTTTGTACCTCCTACCAGCCAGAAGGCGACAAAAACCATGTTTGGAATTCCCGATAGACTAACTCTAACCCCGGGATAAAGGTAAAAGTCAGTAACCGGTAGGGGGTGGGAGATAACGAGCAAGGTCGCCGCCATGATCTGGAAAAGAAGCTTTGATTTCGGGTCAAAACCCCGAATGTCGTCGATAAGACCCGTTAGAAAGACGATTACGACTGCGGTGAACAGGGAAAGTGAGGTAGTCCCGTAAAGAAAAAGTACCGGGATGAAACCGAATAACAGGGCGGCTCCTCCGAGGGGCTTTACCTGCTGGTGAATCTTTCTGGCGCTCTCGCGGGGGCTATCAAAGAGTCCAAGGGCTGGAGCCCAGCGGATTAGCAAAGGGCAGCTTAGTCCGGTAATTACCAGCGGTATCCATAACGAAGCCCATTGACTGGAGTATAAAATCGACTTTAAAGTTGACGGCAAGTTTTGCATAATCTCCTTAATCAAATGAATAGCATAGATATTGTTTCCCAGGCTGCCAAAAGAGACGAACTAACCCACGCTTACCTGGCGCCCGTTAGATCAGGTACCAACCTGAAAAGCTACGCCGCTGAGCTGGGTCAAATAATTCTTTGTTCCCCTGACGACAAAGAATGCCGGGGGAAAGTGGTTCGAGACACCCATCCCGATTTCATTCGCGTCGAGGTATTGAATGATAATAGCAAAATATCTATAAACCAAGTTGAAGAAATAATATCCAGTTCCTCGTATTCCCCGGTGGAGTGTCAAAAGAAGCTATATGCTATCAACCGGGCAGAGGACCTTTCTCTGGAGGCTGCAAATAGTTTGCTAAAAATTCTCGAAGACCCTCCTAAATTCGTCTATTTCCTCGTATTGACGGAATCCCCAAATAGCCTGTTGCCGACAATTATATCCCGATGTCAGCAATTACCCCGGGGCGGCACTAGCTTAGAGGGGATGAAGGATTTGCTTTCCGGCAAGGGTTTCGTAGACCGTGAAGTAGAGTTTTTGACAGAAGTAGTAAACCGAAGGGCTAACCTGCTGGACGATCTACTCGAGGAAGACGTCGAGAGTCCTCTGGAAAGGAGAGAAGAGGCACTGAAGGAGTTTAAGGATTCAGATTTGGTCGATCTTGCTAAAAATATTGTAGATAGGGACAGTTACATCGTTAGGGACGTCCTGGCAAGGATAATATTCAGTAAACTTTCGGAGGCAAACCGGTTTCAGTTGATCAGCTCGGCAGGAAAACTGGCCAAATTGTCTCGGAAGGACCTTGAATGGTTCCTTGAGAAAGGACTCAATATCTACCGGGATAAGTATAGAGAAGGGATAACGGAAGGGGGATCCTCCCGTGGTGGAAGCAAGGCTAGTCTCCGGAAGGTGAGGGTGCTAGATCGTTCCCTTGGGAGACTTTATTTAAACGTGAACACACAACTGTTGCTTGAGAGCGTGTTGTTAACTCTGGCCGGTAATCCCGCCAGATTTGACCGCGCGGACGGGGTATAAGTTCGTTAGGCTTTTGGCTAAAATTGATTGAAGATAATTCTTACAGGAGAATAAAATGTCGGAAAAATATCCTTTCGGCCTGAGGAAAACCAAGCGAAGAAAAGTCGTGGCGGAGTTCGAAGAGGATCAGCCGGAGGTCGAAGAAAAGTATATCATAGAAAAGGATCAGTTGAGAGAACTGGGTCTGGTGCTGCCCCGCGAAATGATGGAAGACGACGGGAGCGAGGACCAGTGGAAAGCCGTTAGGAAGGCAACCGATCACGATGTCCTACAGGCTGAATTAAATCAGGAGGAAGCAGACAAAGCAATACCGGAAGCCCAGAGGCTTGCCGACAAAAGGTCGCTGTCCATGAAGATAATCGGAGCGGAGTATTCTTTCCAGAAATCCCAGCTTAGATTCTACTTTAAGGCTCCTCACAGGGTCGATTTCAGAGGTCTGGTTAAGGCACTTGCCCGGAGCTATTCCACGAGAATCGAACTCGAGCAGGTGGGTCCCCGGGAAGCCGCTTCTATTCTGGGTGGTCGAGGACACTGTGGCCAGGAACTCTGTTGCAGACGGTTTCTTTACGATCCCGGTCCTGTTCCGATGGATTTTGCTGAAAAGCAAGGAATATCTGTTTCCCCCGAGAGGATCACCGGGGTATGTGGAAGGCTGACCTGTTGTTTACAGTACGAACTGGAGGATTACGTGGCTCGGCTGGAAGAGTTACCGGAGAAAGGTAGCGAAGTTAAGTCACCAAAGGGGAGAGGGGAAGTCGTAAAGCGGAACGTTCAGAAAGAAACGATTCGAATCAGGCTGGCTCAGGAAGAAATCGAGGAATTCGATGCAGAAGAGATAGAAGCAATTGATGATTCAGAGGACTGACTTCAGGTTGCTACCTCGAGTTCTCCGTCAGTCAGTTCGTACTCGAGTTCGGTCAGCAGATGCTGCTCGATTTTTCCCACGATGTATATCTCTTCGCCTTTATATTCTTCCTCCTTAACTTCTCCGTTATTATGAAGCCAATCGAGGATCTCGGCTTTATCATAGGGAAGATGGAGTTTAATTTCCTTGACTTCGTCGCCCAGCTCTCTCGCGATAAGATCTTTCAGTTCGGCCAGGTTGTCCCCCTCTTTTGCTGAGATGGCTACAGAATTTTCTATACCGCTGGTGAGGGACTCTATCTCCTTACCGGGCACAAGTAAGTCAATTTTGTTTATCACGTTTATCATCGGAGGTCTTTTTTGGTCCTCGTCAAATATTTCTTCGTTTAGAATACTGTTGACTGTTTGCCATCTGGCCTCAAGTTTTTCCTGGGTTGCGTCCATAAGGTTAAGTAACAAATCGGCGGACCTGGCCGATTTCAGCGTGGATTTGAAGGCAGGAATCAGCTGATGAGGCAGTTTACGGATAAGCCCAACGGTATCCGTAACCAGGACCTTGCGCCGGTCCGGCAGTTCGAATTTTCTAGTAAGTGGGTCCAGCGTGGCGAAGAGCTTGTCCTCTTTAAAACCTTCTGAACCTGTCAGGCTGTTCAATAGTGTGGTCTTGCCCGTGTTTGTATAACCGATAAGTGCCACTATAGGTAGGTTGCTCTCTAGCCTCCGCTTTCTCCTGACGTCCAGCTCTTTCTCTGCTTCCTTTAGTTTAGCCCGGATAGAGTCTATCCTTCGCTGGACTTTTTCCCTGTCCCTGGCCAGTCTCGTTTGACCCGGCCCCCTGGTTCCTATACCTCCTGCCTGACGCTCGAGGGACTCACCCCAGCCTCTTAATCGAGGAAGAAGGTATTCGTATTGAGCCAGTTCGACCTGAAGCTTGGCCTCTTTGGTTTGGGCGCGCTGGGCGAAGATATCCATGATCAACTGTGGTCTATCGACGATCTTGGCTCCTATGTTCTCTTCTAGGTTTCTTGCCTGTGCCGGTCTTAGTTCGTCATTGAACAGGATCACGTGAGCTCCCCGGTCCCTTGTAAGTTCTTTTATCTCATCGACTTTACCCTTGCCTATGTAGAATTTGGGGTCCGGTTTACTTCGCCTCTGGACTATCCTGTCGGCGATTTTTACTCCCGCCGTTTCAGCAAGCGAAGCCAATTCTTTTAGTGATTCGTCCGTAGTCCAGAGTGCTTCTTCCTCTTGAGGATAGGTCAGGTCTATCCCCACGAGAATAGCCCGCTCCTTTGCTTTGACTCTAGCTCTCTTGCCAATTCTGTCCTCTATCAGGTTTAACTCGTCGTTACTCATTCTTACTTACCCTCTTTATTGTTGCTCCAAGCGATTCCAGATGAACCTGGAGCTGACTGTACCCCCTGTCGAGGTGTTTCATACCGGAAACTTCAGTTCTACCTTCTCCTGCTAATCCGGCAATCACCAGAGCAGCCCCGGCCCTTATGTCGGTAGCCTCGACTTCAGTTCCCCGCAGGCTTTTCTTTCCCTCTATAAATACAGTATTTGAGTCGGTAACGGAAATATCTGCTCCCATCTTGCTAAGTTCCGCCACGTGCCCGAATCTGCTGTCGAAGACGGTTTCCTTTACGACGCTTTTCCCTTTTGCCAGGGTCAACAGGGAAGTAATGGGCGCCTGAAGATCGGTGGGGAACCCCGGAAACGGTAGTGTAATTATTTCAAGGTTGTCGGGCCTTCCCTGGCTCTCTACCTGAACCGAGTGCTCAGTTTCTTCCACCTTAACTCCCGCTTTCGAGAGCTTTAGGCTAAGAGGTTTGATGGATGAAGGATCAACCGACTCCACTTTAACTCTACCTCCCGTCGCTACGCCAGCTAGCATGTAAGTGCCGGCGGCTATCCTGTCGGAAAGCACTTCGTATTTCCCCCTGCCGAATCCGTTGCCGCCATTTATGGTAAGTATAGAGCCTTCAAGCGAAAGATCCGCTCCGAGTTCGGTCAGGAAACGTGCCAGATCTCGAATTTCTGGCTCCTGAGCACCGTTATAAATTTTTGTAGTTCCGGGTGCACTAACCCCTGCCATGAGTAGTTGTTCGGTCGCTCCAACGGAGGGGTAGTCGAGAAAAATGTCATTGGCCCCTAAATTATCCGCCCGGGCAATTATCCTTCCATCGTCCTGAGTAATATCTACCCCTAACTTTTCCAGGCCTTCCAGGTGGAGATTGACAGGCCTGGTACCGATGTTGCATCCCCCGGGGAGTGGGACCTCGGCCCGACCGGTTCTGCCGACGAGCGGGGCCAGAACCAGAAAGGAGGCCCTCATCTTCCGTACCAGTTCCGAAGGAGCCTGGTTGGAGGAGACCGAACCAGTTATTTTGACGGTGTTGGGCCCCGTGCTGGTTACGTCTTTACCAAGTTCCCTGACCATCTCGAGCATGGTCTGAACGTCGTCAAGCCTGGGAACGTTTTCGAGACTGACCTCTTCGTCTGTAAGTAGCGTTGCTGCTATAAGGGGAAGAGCGGAGTTTTTTGCTCCCGCGATTTCGAGTTTTCCCTCTAGAGTTTCTCCGCCTTGGATGATAAGTTTTTCTTTCATTTAACCATTGCGCATGAGTTCGAGAAACTGATCGTTATCCTCTGTGGATTCGATTTTCTTTTTGATAAACTCCAGAGCTTCCTGGTTGTCTTCCATCTCGCTGATCATCTTTCGCAGTATCCTTAGCTTGTTCAACTTGGAATCGTCGAGCAGCAGTTCTTCCTTTCTCGTTCCTGTTTGTTCCATGTCGATAGCGGGATAAATTCTTCTGTTTGCCAGCTGTCTATCGAGAACTAATTCCATGTTTCCTGTACCCTTGAATTCCTCGAATACTACCTGATCAAGCTTGCTCCCTGTTTCCACCAGGGAAGTTCCGATTATCGTAAGGCTTCCGCCCTCTTCTATATTCCGAGCAGCTCCGAAGAATTCTTTTGGTTTGTAGAGCGCAGCTGGATCTATCCCACCTGAGAGCAACTTGCCGCTGTGATCAACGGAAAGGTTGTAAGCCCGAGCCAGACGGGTGATAGAGTCCATCAAAATCACTACGTCCTTCCTTGATTCCACGAGCCTCTTTGCGTTGTCGGTCACCAGTTCGGCGACTTCGGTGTGGTGCTTGGGCTCCTGGTCGAACGTTGCAGCGACCACTTTGCCCATATTTATTGATCGCCGTATGTCAGTAACCTCTTCCGGACGTTCGTCAATCAGTAGAACTATTAGCTCGACTTCCGGATGGTTTGCGGCAAGACCGTTTGCTATCTTTTTTATTAAGGTAGTTTTTCCAGCTTTGGGAGGAGAAACTATCAATCCTCTCTGGCCTTTACCAATTGGCGCGAAGAGGTCTATAATCCTCGTGGAGATGTCGTTAGAATCGTGCTCAAGTTTTAACCGCTGCTGAGGATGGAGCGGTGTAAGGTACTTAAATTCAGTTCTATCCCTTATCTCGTCCGGGGGAGAGTCGTTGATTGCAACAACCTTAAGCAATGCCTTGTAGTGTTCGTCGTTCTTGGGAGGACGGGTCTGACCGACTACCTTGTCCCCGTTTTTTAACCCGAACCGTTTTATCTGTGAGGGAGAGACGTAGATGTCGTTTTTACCGGGAAGAAACGTCTTGTCTCTTAAAAACCCGTAACCGTCCGGCAGAATACCCAGTATACCCTTGGAAAAACCTTGCCCCTGATCCTTGGCTTCCGCTTCCAAGATCGAATAAATAAGCCCTTCTTTGTTCTGCGAATTTAGCTTGATATCGAAATCTTCTGCTATTTCCTTTAATTCATCTAGATTTTTTTCTCTGAGTTCTTTTAATTCCAATTAACTCACCTCAAAAATTCGTAAAATTCTATTTCCTGGTCCTGCGAGAGGCTCAAAAGGGAATTGGGGTTGATCATCCTTTTTGTCGATTAGGAAGAGGTTTAAAGACTCTGCCGGAATCCGCTTTTCAATACTAAATGAGTTCGATATTCTTGCGGAGGAGACTTTCCTGTACAAGTCCTGCCACTCCAAGTGACTGTAGTTAAGCCAAATATCCAATCCTAATTGGTCGGTAAGACTGTTTTTCTATAGCACCCTCGGATATTTCTTTATGGGTTGTTAATTACCTCGGTTATAAGCTCAGTTCTACTACCCCACACTACATTAACGTCGGCACGATTAAACATATCAATGCGATAAAATATCTTTTTAGAAAAATACTTTATGATGAAGGGTTTCGGGACGACGAGTTGATTTACAGATAGATTATAGATGAATGTAAAGGGTTTGTCAATAGAGTAACCATCATTTACTCTCCAGTTGTACTGTGGGGTCAAGTAGCATCGAACTTGATTTAGTTGTTTATTTTACTTTATTAAATTGGTGGGGTAAAAGTGGTTTTAATGATGTTTTTGTACATCTTGAGTCGGGATTTTATTCCCTCGGCGAAACCACGTTTCTCTTCCTTCATCACGTGGGTCACTCCGGTCAGTTTAACCTTTTTAGTGGATAAGTTTTCGGCCAGAGAGAGTTTTGTAAGAGCCATCTCGACGCCGAATTCCTTTGCTTTCGATTTGTCCAGCTTGTTCCAGATATCGACCGATAGTATTCTCTGACCCGAGAGGTGTGGGCTTATTTTCTGCGATAAATCCGTATTTAACCTTCCTTTGTGAAATACTCCGATAACCATGTCCAGGTCGTTCTGCCTGTAAGTCCTGATCATCTTGTCGACGTGTTCGGATTTGAGCCCCAAAAGGTCGGCATCGAGAAACATTAGCGTTCGATCGGGAGCCGACTCTACACCCCTGGAAAGGGCATTGGCTTTGCCCGCATTACGATCGAGCCTTATTAGTTCAACGTCTGCCCGGCTTTCACGTACCTTTTCAGCCGTTTGGTCCGTCGAGCCGTCATCCACGACGACAATATGGTTTACCGATTCGGCATCCTGGATAGCTTTTAATACTGGTTTAATTCTTTCCGCTTCGTTGTAAGCGGGTACTATTACGGAAACCTTCAAGCTATTCACCTTCTATTTATTTGAAAATACTAATTTGTAAGGAAATAAGGCTAATTTTTGTTTAATATCCTCAGGGCACCCTAATTGCTTTGGTTTCTTCTCCAGGACGATCCTAGATCATATCCCCCAGCTTTTCGGCAATTTGCTCAATTTCTCTATTCTCAACCTCTATCTCTTCTTTGTTACCTGACCTGAACTCTACTTCCAGGACCCCCTTTTCCAATCCCCGTGGACCGATAATTATCTTGACCGGAACTCCTATTAGATCGGCATCGTTGAACTTAAAACCGGGGCTCGTCTCCCTGTCATCGAGCAGAACTTCGTAATCTCGTCCCTTCAGTTCTCTGTAGAGTTCTTGCCCGAGATGGAAAGATTTTTCGTCCTCCGAGCCCAGCACGATAAGTTCTGCCGAAAAGGGAGTTACGGCGCTAGTCCAGTTTATTCCTCGACTGTCGTAGTTCTGCTGAATTACCGCCGGAATCAGGCGACTTATGCCTATACCGTAACAACCCATAATGTACGGGTTCAAATTGCCGTCCTGATCCTGATATTCTCCGTCAAGGCTATCTGAGTATTTAGTTCCCAGCTGGAATATCTGGCCTACTTCGATGCTTTTGTGGAAATCGAGTTCGCTTCCACACTCGGGGCAACTATCTCCCTCGCGGACTTTTCTCAGGTTGATAAAATTAACGTTTTCGATGTCTCGACCCCAATTTACGTTAGTTAGGTGGTATCCGTTTTTGTTAGCCCCTACGGTAAAGTTGGTAAGAGATTTTATATCGATATCCGCGTAGACGGGAATATCGTCTTCCAATCCTACCGGACCGATGGACCCAAAATTTGCTCCGGTTATTTCTTTGATTTCCGCCTGGGAGGAGATCATCTCTGTCCTTTTCGCCCCCAGGTGATTGATTAGCTTCATTTCTTCGATATCGTCATCTCCACCAACCAGAGCAGCTACCAACCCATCGTCAGTCCTGTAAAAGAACGTTTTTACTACCTTCTGACTGGGCACTCCCAGGTGATTCGCCACTTCTTCGACTGTTTCCAATCCCGGTGTCTCTACTTCTTTTAGCTTAGCTGGGCTATTTTCATCTTCGTTCGAGGAGACTTCGTATTTTGCTATTTCTATGTTGGAGGAATAATTGCAACCTTCACAAACGACTATTTCTTCACCGCCTTCGTCAGCCAGGGCCATGAATTCTTGTGAGTAACTGCCCCCCATTAAACCCGTTGGTGCCTCCACTGCGACCCAGTCAAGTCCCAGCCGATCGAATACTCTGGCGTAGGCGTCGTACATACGTTCGTAAGTCTCGTCGAGGCTTTCCTGAGTTGCGTGAAAGCTATAGGCGTCCTTCATGAGAAACTCCCTCGATCTCATGACGCCGTGTCGGGGCCTAATCTCGTCCCGGTACTTGTCGTTTATCTGGAATAGAACCAGGGGTAGATCCTTGTAGGAGTTTAACTCGTTCCGAACCATGTCCGTTATGATTTCCTCGTGGGTTGGTCCCAGAGCAAACTCCCGGTCCTTCCGGTCGGCCAGCTTAAACATCTCGGGACCGAAGTCGTCCCACCGACCGCTCTCTTTCCAGAGAGTAGCAGGCTGAATAATGGGTAACTTGATTTCCTGAGCTCCCGCCCTGTTCATTTCTTCTCGGACGACTTCTTCGATTCTCTTTAGAACTTTAAACCCGAGAGGTAAATAGTCGTAGACTCCCGCAGTGACTTTACGAATCAACCCTGCTTTTAACATCAACTTGTGACTTTCCATTTCCGCGTCCGCAGGCGTTTCTTTCAGAGTCGGTA
>JAGXKX010000134.1 GCA_018335015.1 Candidatus Bipolaricaulota bacterium | reverse complement strand
ATAACGTCAAACCAAACTTAAGATCAACTCGAATTCTATTTCGATCAGCCTCTACCTTAAAGTAAGAGGAGGTTAACATGCAGGACGTAAAGATATGTGATACGACTCTCCGAGACGGCGAGCAAACAGCGGGAGTAGTGTTCGCAAACGAAGAGAAGCTAAGAATAGCTAAATTACTGGACAAAGTCGGCGTCGATCAAATCGAAGCCGGAGTGCCCGTAATGGGCGGAGACGAACGTGAGTCAATCGAGAAGATCGTGGACGCGGAACTGGGAGCCAGCATCATGGGCTGGAACAGGGCAGTCGTTTCTGACGTCAAGGCTTCACTTGATTGTGGGGTGGACGCGGTAGCAGTATCCGTTTCCACTTCCGATATCCACATCGATAAAAAGCTGAATGAATCCAGAGAGTGGGTCCTGAATCACATGACCCAGGCAACTGAATACGCAAAGAGCAAGGGTCTCTATGTGTCGGTAAACGCCGAGGACTCCACCCGATCGGATTTCGAGTTTCTCGTGGAGTTTGCCCAACGAGCCAAAGAAGCAGGGGCGGATCGACTGAGATACTGCGATACGGTGGGAATCATGACACCCCTGGAAACCCACGAAGCAATAAAAAACTTAAAAAAGGAAGTCAATATCGCGATAGAAATGCATACCCACAATGATTTCGGGCTGGCAGCCGCCAATGCGCTTACGGGTGCAAAGGGAGGGGCGAAGTACATAGGCACAACAGTTAACGGGCTGGGTGAACGCGCCGGAAACGCTCCCCTGGAGGAAATAGTAATGGCACTAAAACACCTCGAGGACCTGGATCTCGGATTCAATACGAGCGACTTTCTTGAGCTCTCAGAATACGTTGCCCGCGCATCAGCCCAGGATCTCCCCGTATCGAAAGCTATAGTCGGTTCAAATACTTTTGCTCACGAATCCGGCATCCACGCGGATGGCGTACTAAAGGACTCGGAAACATACGAGGCTTTCAAACCTCAGGAAGTCGGGGCGGAAAGACAGCTCGTGATAGGAAAACATTCCGGGAAAAAGGCGATTCTCGCCAAGTTCGAGAAGGAATACGGAATTGAATTGACCGACGAAGAGGCCGAAGTTCTATTACCAAAGGTCCGAAAGATGGCGGTCGAACTTAAACGAGCTCTTTTCGACAAAGAGCTGGTATCGCTTTACGAGGAGCTGGAACTTGAAAGAACGGAGAAAACAGAGGAGGTAGTATAAATTTGACAGCAGGAAATGGAATGACGATTTCGGAGAAGATTCTAACCGAAAAGGCCGGCAAAAATGTCTGCGCGGGGGAAATCGTCGTGGCGGATCTTGATTTAATGATGTTTCACGACGGGACGTTCCACCTGGTGACGGAAGCATGGAACGACATCCAGAATAGCAGGGTGGAAAATCCGGACGACGTGGTAATGGTTATCGATCACAGTGCGCCGCCGCCGACTGAAGGGGCGGCTAACTTACACAATCAGTTAAGAGATTTTGCCGGCAATCACGGGATCAAACTCTACGACTCCGGAGAAGGAATATGCCACCAACTGATACCCGAACAGGGGCACGTTGTTCCCGGCGATCTAGTCGTAGGTGCTGATTCACATACGGTAACTTACGGAGGAATAAACGCCTTTTCTACCGGAGTAGGTGCGACGGACATGGCGGCCGCAGTACATACTGGCAAACTCTGGTTCAAAGTTCCCGAAACCATAAGAATAAACTTAACTGGAAGCCTATCCGGTGGGGTCTTTTCCAAGGATCTCATTCTCTGGCTGGCCGGGGAACTTACGGCCGACGGGGCAACCTATAAAACCCTGGAATTCGGCGGAGATGGCCTTGAGACCATGAGCGTTCCCGCCCGATTTACGGTGGCAAACATGGCAATCGAACTGGGAGGAAAGGCAGGCATAATGGAACCGGACCGGAAGGTACTTGATTGGGTAGAAGAGCACTCGAACCAGCAACCAAACCCGGTCGAGCCGGACCCGGATGCCGATTACGACCAGGTTATAGACCTGGAAATGTCACGGCTCGTTCCGATGGTTTCAGCACCTCACGAGGTTGACAACGTATCGGAGGTCACTGATCTGGAACACACGGGGATCGACCAGGCTTTTATCGGTACCTGCACAAACGGAAGGCTGGAAGACCTCGAGGAAGCCGCAAAAATAGCCGATGGTAACCAAGTGGCAGATAACGTAAGGCTAATTGTCGCGGCTGCGTCGCGGAATATATACCGGGAGGCGACCAGGGAAGGCTATCTCGACGCTCTGGTAAGCTCCGGTGCTTCTGTAATCGCACCTGGATGTGGCCCCTGTCTCGGTACCCACAACGGAATACCGGGAGACGACGAAACAGTAATTTCGACCGCTAATCGTAACTTCAAGGGAAGAATGGGTAACGAAAGCGCGGGTATTTATCTCGGATCGCCCGCCACAGTTATGGCCTCGGCAATTGAGGGCAGAGTTACTGACCCTCGGAACTACGTTTAAATTAATTGGAAGGTTTCTATGAATAGGTTAATTACAACGGGTACATGCTGGCTTTTGCTCTCCCGTTCGACAAAACCGCAGGCGATTTCCCCAGCGTGGAAATCGCTGCTTCCGATCTCGGCCTCGTCTCCACCCTTTCTTCATTTTACTGCGACGAAGTAAGGGCTCCGGGCCGAGAAAATTCCAGCGAAGCGGCGCATATGTCTGACTGAACCAGCACCCAGTTGAGTTTTGCTAGCTGGTTAAGGACAGTGACGGAGTATAAATATGGGTACCGGTGATTAATAACGTACGTAAACCAAACCAGGTAGATTACTCAACTGGGTGCTGGTGAGGGATATTGCCATAACCGGATGGGATTAAATGTTTATGCATAATTCTACCTGTAAAGAGAAACACTCTCATGAAGGAAACCGTTTGAGCACGCGAGTCGGAAATTTCTCGGCCTGGGAAGCCCGGAGGTCGAACACAAAGACCACCGAAAGGGTGGAACCGTGCCCGCTCGGCCTCCGATAGGATTTTCCTGAACGGGGAGCAAAATCCAGCACAAATATATAGATATTTAATTAAAGAAAATGTGTGAAGAATAACTTTTTCAGAGTTGACCAATAAGAGCATAAAAATATGCTTTTGTCAATTAGCCCAAAATTGTACAATTCACAAATGCACTAAAAGCACCAGGAGGAAAACCATGAAAGAAACAGAACTAACCGGAAAAGCCCATAAGTTTGGGGACGACATCAATACCGACTATATAATTCCCGGCAAATACCTGATGAAAATAACGGACGACGATAAGCTAGCCGAGCACGCTATGGAAGGCGTGGAC
>JAGXKX010000051.1 GCA_018335015.1 Candidatus Bipolaricaulota bacterium | reverse complement strand
AAAACTTCCCCCAACGCATCGAGGACTCGGTCTATCTCTTCCGGGCTAATTTCCAGTGGGGGCAAGAACCTGATTACCGACGATCCGGCCGGTAGAGCGAGTATATTTTTCTCCAGTAGCTTGTCCAGGTAAGGACCGGATTTTTTTCTCAGCTGTAGTGCCAGCATTAGCCCAAGTCCGCGGACTTCTCTTATCATTTTTTCGTGCTTGGAAGCTATCTCCTCCAACCCCTGCTTGAACGTCTCGCCTCTTTTTTGAGCGAAATCTACAAGATCGTTCTCCTCAATATAGTCAATCGTCGCCAGGGCCGCTCTGGCTGACAGTGGGTTACCGCCAAACGTACTGCCGTGAAGTCCTGGGGAGAAGTCCATGTTTTCACTTACAACGGACGCACCGATGGGAACTCCACCTCCCATTGCTTTGGCCACCGCCATTATATCGGGAGTTGCGTTCCAATGCTGGCTGGCGAACATCTTTCCGGTCCGACCGAACCCCGTCTGGACTTCGTCAAATATCAGTAGTGCGCCAACCTCGTCGCAGATCCCACGAACGCCTGAAAGGTAATCTTCGGGAGGGGTATGTATACCACCTTCGCCCTGGATTGGCTCAATGAGGACGGCTGCCGTATCCTGGGATATATTTTCGCCTAGCTTGTCCAGGTCCCCGTAAGGAACGTGGTTGAACCCGGGTATCAGTGGTTCGAACGGCTGGGTATATTTCCGTTTCCAGGTCGCGCTTAGAGATCCGAGTGTCCTGCCGTGGAATCCTCTCATGGTGGCTATAATTTCTTCCCTTCCCGTATGGGCACGGGCAAATTTTAGACTGGCCTCTATTGCTTCCGTTCCAGAGTTACAGAGGAACGACTTGCTCAGACTTCCAGGAGTTATATCGGCCAGCTTTTCCAGCAACTCAGTCCTGACGTCGTTGTAAAAGTAGGCCGGCGAACAGGTCAGGAGCTTATCGACCTGGTCTTTGATTGCTTCCGCAACTTGCTCGTTAGCGTGTCCCACCGCGGCAACTCCGATTCCGGTAGTGAAGTCAAGGTATTCGTTTCCCTCCTGGTCGCGGACAAGGGCATTCGAACCTTCTACCAGTTGCAGTTTCTGGCGTGAGTATACGCCGGCTGAAAACCTATCCTCTCTTTCGAATTCGTTCATCTTTTATCACCACCGTTCAGGAAATTAAAGTCCCTCCGCCCGAAAGTGCCCGTGAGACCGGTTTTTCTTGGCTCCCATCGCCCAGAATTACGGAGGACACGCCTGCATCGATTGCCTCACCGGCCCCCATAAGTTTCTTTTTCATCCTTCCCTCCGCGTACTCGTCAGTGTAGCTTTCGATATCCCCCCGGTCTATTTCCTCGATCAGACTTTCTTCGCTGTCCACGTCTTTCAGCAGGCCGGGTACGTCTGACAGTAAAAGCAACCTCATCGCGGAAAAGGCAGAGGCTATTTCGGCAGCGGCCCTATCTCCGTCGACGTTTACTGCCGTTCCGTTAAACGTTACGGCTGGAATAGTCAAAACCGGACAGTAACCGGCCCCGAGGAGGAGTTCGACCGGTTCCGTGTTAACTTTTTTGATGATCCCGCTGTGCTCTCCCCGGAGAACTAGCTTCTTGCCGTTTTTCCTGATTTTCAAGCTTGATTTCCGCTTGCATTCAAGCACTCTTCCGTCCATGCCGGAAAAGCCGAAGGCGTTCACTCCTAGTTTCTGAAGTTCTTCCACGATGAACTTATTCATTTTCCCCGGGTAAACCATGTTGATTAGTTCCACGGTCTCTTCGTCGGTATATCGGCTGGTGTAACCCGAAACCGATTCGACGAATCTGGGTGGATGGCCCAGTTCCTCAGAGATCCTGTCAAGCTCGTGTGAACCTCCATGGAGGAGGATCCAGTCCTCGTGGCTCGAAAGATCCTCTAGGAAAGCCTTGTAGTCTATCGCGTCGCTTCCGCCGATCTTAACAACTAACATATTTTGGTTCCTCCATTAAATAGGGTGAAGACCGATTCTTTCCAGTCCGGCCTTTTCGGGGTAACCGCAGGCGAGGTTGGAGGATTGGACTGCCTGACCCGCTGCCCCCTTTACAAGGTTGTCTATAGCTGACATTATTACGAGCCTATCGTCCCGCTTTGAAAGCTCGAATCCGATTTCCACGGTATTCGTCCCATTCAGCAGTTTAGGCTCCGGATATCGATAAATGCCCTTCCGTTCGTTGACGAACCGGACGAATTCTTCATCCTGGTAATGTTTTCTGAAAGCCTTCCAGACTTCCCCCGGGCCGGGTCCATTTTCGAAGAGGACGTGAATTGTGCTCAGGATGCCGCGGACCATCTCTACTCCGTGAGGGGAGAAGGAGACGATCTTGCCCAGTTCCTGTTCTATTTCGGCTGTATGTCTATGGCCGGTCGGTTTATAGCTCCGAACAACCCCCGTCCTTTCCGGATGGTGACTTCCGGGGTTCTCTGTTGCCCCACCGGCGGACGAACCCACTTTGGAGTCGACGACTATCTTGACTATACCTTCTCCCAGCTCAGAGACAATTGGGTAAAGGGGAATTATCGCTGCTGTCGCCGTACAACCAGGTGAGGCAATATAGCTGGCCTCCTCGATCTCACTTCTATGAATCTCCGGTAACCCGTAGACGAACTGGTCGTTAAGATCGGGAGTTTCGTGCTCTATACCGTACCATTTTTCGTATTCCTCCACCTCGGACAGTCGAAAGTCGGCTGACAAATCAACTATTTTGTCGGAGAGCGTGAGGTAGTCCCCCATAAACTCCATCGATCTTCCGTGGGGAAGTGCCGTAAAGACCAGATCGAGGTTGGAGAATTCCTCCGGTAATTCCTCGGGGTGGATGAAGCTCAGATCCGACTTATCCCTGAGATTGGGATGAATTTTAGTTACCGACCTTCCCTTGTTTTTCCGCGAAGTCACCCCGACTAGATCGATGTAAGGGTGGTTCGTAAGTATTCGAACCAGCTCACCTCCGGTGTAACCGGACCCGCCTACTATTGCTGCCCGTTTGGCTTTGGTCATTGTCAGTTACCCTCCGCGACCCCTTCGACGTAGTCAATTATCTTGCCGGGAATATCCACGCCGGTGGGCTCGACGCTGTTTTTAAATTCCACGGTATAGTTGACTTCTGCCACCGTTAAGCCGTTTTCTCCTTCGAGCAAATCAACTGCCAGGACTCCTCCACCTACTGCGTCCGCCGCTCTCTGGCATATTTGATCTATTTCGTTAGTTACGGGGCAGTTGGTGGCTTCTCCGCCCTGAGCCGTATTCGTTATCCAGTGGTCCGATTCCCTGTAAATTGCGGCGACTGTCTCGTCTCCCACGACGAAAGCCCTAATATCTCTGTCCGGCTTGTCGACGTATTCCTGGATGTAGAAAATCTTGTGATAGTAGGAACCGAGCTGGCTTTTGTGTTCGAGTACGGCTTCGGCCGAGTCCCGATCGTTTATCTTTGCCAGGAGCCTGCCCCAGGACCCGGTGACTGGCTTTAACACTACGGGATAACCCATCTCCTCTATTGCGGAAAGAGCGCTTTCCTTGGTAAATGCGACTTTGACGTTAGGAGTTGGAACTCCAGCGTCCTCCAGGGCTTTGGTCGTCGCGATCTTGTCGCCGCAGATTCTCGCCGTTTGATAGGAGTTGACGGTCGGTACATTGCCGTTTTCGAACAGGTTCAGTACGTATAGTGCTCTGGAGTGGGATACGTCCCTTTCGAGCAGGAGGTCTATCTCGTAGTCGTCATCGAAATCAAATACTAGTTCCCTGCTATCCACCCGGGTAATTTCGTGCCCCCGGCTTTCGGCCTCTTTTATCAGTATTTTCTCCTCAACCCTTATTCGGGAAAAGAGGAGTCCTAAGTTCAAACTAGACATTTGTCTTCAGTTACCTCCTCGGATGCTTCGGCCTGATTTAACGTGTAGTCGAGCAACCTGGCAGGTATATCTCCCTCGATTGCCTTCATCGATTCCTTGAATTCCATGGAGCAGTTTATTTCGTTTACGAGCAAGCCTCTATCGCTTTCCAGCAGGTCCACGGCCAGGGCGCCGCCTCCAAAAACCTTGCTCGTGGCACTGACTATATCCACCAGTTCGTCGGAAACGGGATAAGGACTTGATTCACCGCCCCGGGCGGCGTTGGTTATCCAGTGATCCGATTCCCTGTAGGCCGCCCCAACTACTTCTTCTCCCAGGGCGAACGCTCTAATGTCCTTTTTGCCCGTGTCTATAAACTCCTGGACGTAGTAAATTGAGTGATAGTGGGAATCCAGGTTCGATTTATGCTCGATCGTCGCCTCAGCTGATTCCCTGTTGTCGACTTTGGATACCATTCGTCCCCAGGATCCATCAACCGGTTTCAAGACGGCGGGGTAGCCGATATCTTCGACTGCTTGCAGGGCGCTTTTGCTATCAAACGCCACCCTGAAATCCGGCGTCGGTATTCCGTGTTTCTTTAGTTTGACCGAGGTAAATGCTTTGTCCCCGCATAGCTGAACCGTCTCGAAATCGTTTACCAGAGTGACTGACGTACCGGACATCAGTTCCATGATGTGGTAAGCCCTGGACTGGGAAATTTCCCGGTCCAGGAGTACGTCGAGTTCCTCGAGTTCCGAATCTTCCCAAGTAATTTTTCTAGGATCGATTACGCTCAAATTTACCTCGCTTCTTTTTCTCGCTTCTTTGATTAAAAGTTTCTCCTCCAATCTAATTCTGGATGCCAGAACCCCGAGATTTATCTTCAAGGTTTATTCACCCCAGTCTTCTTCTTCTTCCGGGGCCAAATCGACCTCGACCGGGTCCAAACTCACTACTTCCAGCTCCAGTCCACAGGTGGGACAGTCCAGAATTTCGTTTTTAATAGTGTCTTCCGGCAGGTCTATCTCCGTTGCACACTCCGGACAGTTTGGCATTTGCGAAACACCTCCTGGTGAAAAAGTTGTGAATCGGATGATCGGGCAAAAATTTCTTCCTTAATCTTAGCTATCTGTTATCTGTAAAATTTGAGAAATAATTCAGACCGTAAATGAGTAGAAAAGGTATTTAGAAATGAAAGGGGATTAGATCCCCTTCGGCCTGGAGGAAATCGGGGATAATAGGTTGGCAATTTCGGGTTTGAGCCCGAATTCAAAGCTAACGGAGAGATAACCTCTTTTGAGCTCGTTTTCCGCTTTATAATAATTTTCCATAAATATTGCCACCTATATTAGAAACGAGTTTACGAAACCGCGAAGGTAAATTCAACCCAAAAATTCAAGAAAATATCGATAAATAGTTTTGACTTTTCACCATTATCGAATAAAACTATAAATATTTCTGAAAACTACGGAAGAATTAGGCAATCCAAAAATCACCCTTGAAATGAATCCGTGTTTCCTGTAAATTCCTCGGTAAGAGGTGGCCGAGCAGATGCGTCATTCAAATTCGATTTTCATTCCAACGTTTAGACTTCTGAACGGTTTCCTCATTTCTGCTATCTCACCCTTAAGGAGAGGGCTAACCTCTCTCTAATCAAGCTCCTATTTTAAAAGTATCGAAAGTATCTCCGTGGTACCTATAAATTTTCCAACTATTTTGTCCTCCTGTTGGGGAGAACTAAAACTAACTGAACACTGGACAAAATCGAACTTAAACTAAACCACCGTTTTGAGGTGATGAAATTGGGGAGGCAACTGAATTGAAAGCAAGAGAAGAAGGTAAGTCAAGTTTAGAAATAGATTCCGATTTGAAGAACAAGTTAGACCAAGTCCTGCTAATGTACTCGGGCGGACTCGATACTTCTGTGATGTTAACCTGGATTCAGGACCAGTACGGAGCCCAGGTCTCCACTTTTACCGTGGACGTAGGTCAGCGAGAGGCGCATCTCGATAAGGTCAAGAAAAAGGCGCTGGAACTCGGTGCCGAAAACGCGTTCGTCGTTGACGCAAAGGATAAATTCGCGGACGAGTACATTAAAACGAGCATAAAAGCTAACGGGCTCTACCAGGATAGCTATCCTCTGAGCACGGCAATTGCGAGACCACTTATGAGCGAGATCGCAGTGGATTACGCGAATTCCGAAGGCATACCCGCGATTGCCCATGGAAGTACCGGCAAGGGTAACGACCAGGTAAGGTTTGAGGCTTCCATAAAAGCGCTGGACGATTCCATGAGGGTGCTCGCTCCCATAAGAAAGTGGGACATGAGTCGGGAAAAAGAGCTGGCGTACGCGGAAGAGAACGAGATTCCCATACCTGTCGATTCCGGGTCACCGTACTCGATCGACGAAAACCTCTGGGGACGGAGTGTCGAGTGCGGGATTCTTGAAGATCCGTCAGAAGAGCCTCCTGAAGACGTCCACGAGCTAGTAAATCCCGTAGAAGAGACGCCGGAAGAGCCCGAATATATCGAACTGGAGTTTGAGGAAGGGGTACCAATAAAGCTAAATGGAGAAGAGATAGGGTTGGTTGATTTAATAAAAGAGCTAACACAGGTGGCCGGAAAACACGGAATAGGCTTGATTGATATGGTCGAGGACAGGATAGTCGGCCTCAAATCAAGAGAAATCTACGAAACTCCGGCTGCGTTGGTGTTATTAAAGGCCCATAAAGAACTTGAGAAATACTGTTCGACGAGACACGAGAACAGCTTTAAACCTCTTGTAGACCAGAAATGGGCTGAAATGGTCTATCAGGGTTTAGCGTTTGACCCCCTCGTGCAGGACCTTGAAGCTTACATAGAGAAAGTCAACGAAAAGATACATGGGAAAGTCAGACTGAAATTGTTCAAAGGTAAGGCAACTGTAGTGGGCCGATCTTCCGAAAACGGTCTCTACAGCCACTCGCTTGCGACTTACGACGAGGAGAGCACGTTCGATCAATCTTCTTCCGAAGGTTTCATAGATATCTGGAGCCTTCCGACGAAGGTGGGGTTCAACCGTGAAAAATAGACTTGAGGTCCGGTTATGAAGACGTGGATGACTGGTGAAGAAGGTGAAAAGACCGGAATCGATAAGCTGGTCGAAAACTTTACTGCGGGCGCCGACGTCGGTTACGATCAACGCCTCGCTGAATACGATATTTACGGATCGATTGCGCACGTTCACGCTCTCGAGAATCTGGAGCTGGTCACCTCGCTGGAAGCTAAAAAACTACGAAACGAGTTGAGAAAACTACTTAAAAAGGATATTTCCCTCAATATCGGGGACGAAGATATTCACTCTAAGGTGGAAAACGAAATTACCGAAGCTCTTGGAGAACTTGGGAAAAAGCTTCACACGGCGAGATCTAGGAACGACCAGGTTCTCGTGGACATCAGACTTTTCACTAAGGCGGAACTTTTTAGGATCGTTCGAGAAATGCTGAACCTGGTCGAATCATTACTGTACTTTGGTTCCTCTCAATCCGACACGCCCATGGTAGGTTTCACCCATTATCGAAAGGCGATGCCGTCTTCTGTCGGTCTCTGGGCGGGCTCTTACGGCGAAGCGTTGCTCGATGATCTCACCCTTTTAGAGGCGAACCTGGAACTTATCGACCAGTCACCTCTCGGAGCGGGGGCCGGTTACGGCGTCCCGGTTAACCTGGATCGTGAGTTAACGGCAGAAATCCTGGGGTTCGATAAAGTTCAAAATAATGCGATATACGTAATGAATAGCCGGGGTAAGTTTGAATTCAACCTTATTTCCGCACTTGCCAGCGTTCAGCTTGACCTATCGCGGCTGGCTTCCGACCTTATCGATTTTAGCAACGGGGAGTTCAATTTCTTTGAAATTCCAGAAGAGTTTACCACGGGCTCGTCAATAATGCCGCAAAAGAAGAATCCCGACGTTCTGGAACTTGTTAGAGGTAGATCCGCAAGTTTTTCGGGCCATCTTTCAAATCTATTTTCCCTCTTGCACGGGCTCAGGTCGGGCTACAGTCGCGATCTCCAGGAGACAAAAAAATCCCTGTTCGAGAGCCTCGGGGATACCGGCGACTCACTGGCAGTGCTAGCCCCGCTTGTCTCCGCGTTGGGGGTCAATGAGGAGGAACTAATAAACGCTTTTTCCGGAGAAGTTTTTGCCACTGACAAGGTATTTGAACTGGTCAAAGAGGGTGTACCGTTCAGGGAAGCATACAGGAGAGTCAAGAATAATCTAGATTCAAAAACAGAAGAGGTCTCCGAAAAGCTTATAAAAGAGTCGATAGGCTCAAGGGAACACCTGGGTGGACCGGGAAACCCCGGGCTCGACGAGAAGAAAGCCTCGCTCGAGCGAGCCAAAAAGAAGTGGGCCGAAAGAGAGTCGAGATTTGTTGACAGTTTAAAAGAACTTAGAAAGCCGGAAGCTTCCGGGGAAGAATACGAGAACCAAAAACCGGAAGCGGGCAACCATGAATAGAGCGTTGCTTGCTCTCGAAGACGGGACAGTATTAGGGGGTGAAGGAATAGGGACCGAAGGCGTCTCTAAGGGCGAACTAGTATTTACGACTTCGTTTACAGGCTACGAGGAAGCCCTTACGGATCCCTCCTATAATGGGCAAAACCTGATGTTTACTTATCCGCTGATAGGAAACTACGGTATTCAGGGCGAAAACCCACAATCCGACTCGATAAAGGCACAGGGTATGGTGGCCCGGGAAGTGTGTAGTTCCCCGGATCACGCTAAATCGAGGGAGTCTCTTGACGGATATCTAACGCGGAAAGATTCTCGTGGTATCGCCGGAGTTGACACTCGGGCACTGACTTTAATGATAAGGAAGAGCGGGACGGTAAAATCCGCAATAGCCGTGGGAGATTACGACGCGAAGGAGGTCCTGAGACTGGCCAAAAACCAGCCTCCTATTACTGAAAAGGATTTAGTTCCCGAAGTGAGTACCGAAGAAGTTGAGTTCCTGGGGGGAGATGGTCCTAAACTGGCCGCTATAGATACGGGAATCAAACAGAGCATCCTAACCAACCTGCGGGACCGCGATTTCGAAATAGCCCTATTCCCCCATGACGTCGCCCCTGAAACTATTGATAGCTACGGACCGGACGGACTGTTCTTCACCAACGGTCCTGGTGACCCGAAAAGGGCAAAAGGACCTCAGGAGATAGTCAGGAGCTTTTTCGGCGAACTTCCGATGTTTGGGATCTGTTTCGGAACACAAATACTATCTCTCGCGCTAGGTGGAGAGACCTACAAGCTGAAATTCGGCCATAGGGGCGCGAACCAGCCGGTTAAGAACCATGCATCGGAAATAGTCAACATTACCGCTCAGAATCACGGGTTTGCCGTGGACGAAGGGTCCCTTTCGGAAACCGATCTGAGGGTCACGGAAACAAATGCCATTGACGGGACCGTAGAAGCGATAGAGAGCAGAGAAAACGATATTTTCGCGGTCCAGTATCACCCGGAAGCCTCGCCGGGCCCAAGAGACAACGAAGAAGCTTTTTTCGAACGCACTGTTGAGAGGCTGGGAGGGCGCTAATGCCGAAAAGATCTGATATAAACAAAGTGTTATTGGTCGGGAGCGGACCAATCCAGATAGGTCAAGCAGCGGAATTCGATTATTCCGGGTCACAAGCCTGCAGAGGGTTAAGAGAAGAAGGTATCGAGGTGGCGCTGGTCAACTCCAATCCAGCTACCATAATGACGGATCCGGAAATGGCGGATTCGGTTTACATAGAACCGCTGACAGTGGAAGTACTGAAATCGGTTATAGAAAGAGAAAATCCCGACGGTATTGCCGCCGGACTTGGAGGACAGACCGGCTTGAACCTGGCTGCCGAGCTGGACGAACTGGGTGTACTCGAGGAGTTTGACGTGGAAGTACTCGGAACCCCGGTAAAGACGATTCATGATAGCGAGGACAGGGCAAAATTTAAACAAACCATGGAATCCATAGGGGAAGAGGTAGCGGAAAGCTCTCCGGTTCATTCAATATCCGAGGCAAAAGAGGCTCTTGAGGATATCGGCCTTCCTGTAGTAGTAAGACCCGCCTACACCCTGGGTGGCGCCGGGGGAGGACTGGCCAGAACGGAAGAAGAATTCGAAAAAATAGTCTCACGGGGGCTGGAACTCTCCCGAATCAATCAGGTGCTGGTTGAAGAAAGCGTGGAAGGGTGGAAGGAGTTCGAGTACGAAGTAATGAGGGACGCAAACGATACCTGTATCACGGTAGTTAATATGGAAAACATTGACCCCATGGGAATTCACACCGGGGAGTCCATGGTTGTGGCTCCTTCTCAAACGATCTCAGACCTCGAACACCAGAAGCTACGATCCGCGGCGATAAAGATAATTAGAACGCTCGGCGTCCAAGGAGGCTGCAATATTCAGTTTGCTCTAAACCCGAAAACGGGTGACTATAAGGTGGTTGAGGTAAACCCCAGGGTTTCTCGTTCCTCCGCTCTGGCGTCGAAAGCCACGGGGTATCCCATTGCTCGAGTTGCAGCTAAGATAGCAGTAGGATTAAGTCTGGAAGAGATTCCCAACGAAGTTACGGACGAGACCCCCGCGGCGTTCGAACCGACAGTCGACTACGTCGTGGCCAAGATCCCTAAGTGGCCGTTCGAGAAGTTCAGAACAGTGGACAGAGAGCTCACGACTCAGATGAAATCGACCGGGGAAGTAATGGCTATAGGCCATAATATAGAAGAGGCAATTCATAAGGCTATAAGATCTCTGGATATCGGAAAGGACGGACTGGACCAATCAAACAGGAAGACATTCGACTCCAGGGAAGAGATCGAAAAACAACTAAAAAAACCTACCGATCGGAGAAAATTTGCCGTTTACGATGCCCTGAGATCCGGAATGACTGTTGAAGAAGTGTCGGAACGTTCCCTTATAGATCCGTTCTGGATAAGAAAATTTCAGAAAATTATTCGGATAGAGGATGAGCTAGAAGATGACTGGAAGAAGCACCTGGGTAGGGCAAAGCTTGCCGGGTTCAGTGACGCCCAGATTGCCGAAATTGCCGGGGTAGATCTTCGAGAGGCCGAAGAGTTGAGAGAAGAAAAGGTTAACCTGGATTACAAGATGGTCGATACCTGCGCCGGGGAATTTCGGGCTCAGACACCTTACTACTATTCTACCTACAAGAAAAACGACCGCCTCAATGCTGGAGTTAACTTCGATGTCAGCGATTCGAAAACAGGTGAAAAGGTACTGATTATGGGTGCCGGACCGATAAGGATTGGTCAGGGTATCGAGTTCGATTACGGCTGCGTTCACGCCCTGGAAGGGTTAAAGGAGGAAGGGGTTGAGACGCTTATGCTGAATAATAATCCGGAGACGGTTTCCACGGACTACGATACCTCTGACAAGCTGTTCTTCGACCCGTTAACCCTGGAAGACGTAATGAACGTGGTTAAAAAGGAAAACCCGGACGGAATTATCGTTCAGTTTGGCGGACAGACGTCGGTAAACATCGCTCAGAAGCTCGGTGAAACACTCGAGAAAAGAGGTGACGTAAAGACTGAAATCTTCGGAACGGACCCGGAGATGATGGACGTTGCCGAAGATAGAAATCGTTTTAGCAACCTCCTGAGTGATATGGATATTTCCCAGCCCGATAACGGAATTGCCAGTACCGAGAGGGAGGCAAGATCGCTGGCGGAGAATATTGGTTTTCCGGTGCTGGTCCGCCCGTCTTACGTGCTTGGAGGAAGGAAGATGGAGATAATCTACAGCGAGTCAGAGCTTTCCCGATATCTGGACGAGTCGTTCGGTGGTGGAAACAAGGGTGCGGTCCTTATGGACAAATTCCTGGAAAACAGTATAGAGATCGACGTCGACGCTGTCTCTGACGGCGAAGACGTTCTGATTGGAGGGATAATGGAGCACATAGAACACGCCGGTGTCCACTCGGGGGATTCCGCCTGCGTAGTTCCACCTCAGTCCGTCTCGCACCAGACAATAACGAAGATAGAAAGATACGTTAAAGAGCTGGCTCGGTCGTTGAACGTGATTGGTCTGTTAAATATACAGATGGCCGTTAAGGACGGCCAAATATTTCTCCTCGAAGCGAATCCCCGCTCGAGCAGAACCGTACCTTACCTGAGCAAGGCTACAGGTATACCGCTGGCAAAGATAGCAGCTAAAGTGATGGTCGGGAAGAAGCTGGAAAATATTGATTATTCGGAGAGAACTTCCGGTAAAGTTGCCGTAAAGGAGGTCGTATCGCCGTTCGGAAACTTGCCCGGTGTGGACCCTTTGCTCGGTCCCGAGATGCAGTCTACCGGAGAAGTCATGGGGATCTCAAACAGTTTCGATGAAGCATACTATAAAGCGGAGCTCGCCGCGGAGAACGAACTACCGAAGAGTGGCACGGTACTGGTAAGCGTAAAGGACGAGGACAAATCCGAAATAGTTCTTATAGCGAAGGAACTGCAGGAAGCCGGGCTGGATTTACTAGGTACCGAGGGAACTGCGACTTACCTGAGAAACAGGGGAGTGGAAATATCGAAAGTAAATAAGGTAAGCGAAGGCAGTCCGAGTATCCTGGATGAATTAGACGAGATAGATCTGATAATAAATACGCCCACTCAGGGCGAGCAGCCTCACAGGGACGGGTTTAAAATCAGACGCGCCGCCGTTGATCTAAAAATACCGTATATTACAAATTTACAGGCAGGCCACGCCGCCGTAAGAGCGATCAAGCGTTCGTCGCTGGAGTCGCTTCC
>JAGXKX010000133.1 GCA_018335015.1 Candidatus Bipolaricaulota bacterium | reverse complement strand
CGATTTCCACGCCGGGGAAATCGCATGCGGTTTTGTCGAACAATTGCCAGAGGACTGAAAGTACGATAATAGTGACGTTACCTTCCTGAAGGCTCCGGCCCGAGTCCTTTTTGTCCCCTAAAAAGGGTGGAGAGCGAGCCGAGATCGGAAATAGGTATAAGTTTAAGCTAAGCCCAGAAGAGTTCACTTAGCACCTAAATTCTCCACTAAATCCTTCACCTAACTGGCTATGTCCCTTATCTCCGCTTCCATTTCATCCAGGTCAACAAGCCCCACCGTTGACCTACCGGTCAGCCAACCTCCTACCTCTCCGGGGTTAACAACAAGAGGCTGATCCCCCCTCACGTCCACCTCGTGCGTATGGCCGTAGACGATCAAATCGGGAACGGGGCTACTTTCCATCACTTCGAGCAGTCTGGGTTCGTGGGTCAAAATGACCGTTCGCTCTCCAAGCTCCAGCCGATGAGGTCCCCGTTCTATTTTACCCACGCCTTCTTCCTCAAATCTCCGGCGAAGAAAGAGTTTGTCCCCGTCGTTGTTACCGAAGACGCCAACCAGATCAGTCTGGAGATCGGATAGTGGATCGGCGGTTAATGGAGACATAAAATCTCCGGCGTGCAATACCAGGTCGACGTTCTCTCCTTCAAACAGGTCTACGGCTTCACCCAGAAGATCCATATTGTCGTGGCTATCCGCCATTACTCCTAACTTCCTTACTTCTTCCTGTTTCAAATTATCACCTTCCAGTCAATCCAAATCGGGCAGTTTGTTTTTTTACTGAACTTTGGAAATCATTAAGCCGAACGGTCATATCATCGATCCAGTTCCCGCCTGTAGCGGCCCAGCGCCAGCAGGGGGAAATAATGACGGTAGAGCACGTAACCTATATAGAAATCCCCGGGAAATCCCGTCCCGGTGTAGTTCTCTTCCTCCCAGGTCCCTTCCTCTGTCTGCTGCTCCAGTAAGTACCTTACCCCTTTCTCCGTAGCGGGTGCGTCTATCTCCCCGGCCGCGATCAAGCTTATGAGCGACCAGGCAGTCTGTGAGGGCGAGCTTTCCCCTTCGCCGGCCAGTTCCGGGTTGGAGTAGGACTCAACCGTCTCACCCCAGCCTCCGTCGTCGTTTTGATGCTCTTTTATCCAGTTTACCGCTTTGCGGACGTAAGACTTAGACATGTCTTCGTCGAGTACGTCCAGAGCAGGCAGGACGGACCCGGTGCCGTAGATGTAGTTTACCCCCCAGCGCCCGAACCAGGAACCGTCTTCGTTTTGCTTTTCCCTGATAAACTCGTACCCCCTCTTGACCGGTTTATCTGAAAGATCAAATCCCAGCCTGCCCATCATTTCTAAGATGTGGGCAGTAACGTCTACCGTGGGAGGGTCGATAATTGCCCCGAAATCGGCAAACGGTATTTCGTAGAGTAGTTCGTTGTCGTTATCGACGTCAAAAGCCCCCCAACCACCGTTGGAAGACTGCATGGCCATCAACCACTGAACACCTCTGTCGATGGCCTCTATCTTCTCTTGCTGACGACTGGATAACTCGATCTCGTCCAGGGCGATAATTACCTCTGCCGTGTCGTCCGTATCGGGGTAGTTTTCGTTCGCAAATTCGAACGCCCACCCCCCCGGTTCCACGTCCTCGAGGTCAACTGCCCAGTCACCTTTCGTCCGTATCTCCTGATCCAGCAACCAACGACCCGCCTCGTCCAGCGATGGGTGGTCCGACTGGGCCCCGGACTCGACGAGAGAGATAATTGCCCAGGCAGTATCCCAGACGGGAGATACACACGCCTGGAGCTCTAACTCGTCCTCGCCTTCCTTCGAGAACGAGTCCAGACCCTCTATCCCTTTCTCCATAACTGGATCATCGACGGAATAACCGAGAATATAGAGAGCAAGGAGTGAATAGACCCAGGGAGGTTGAATACCGCCCCAGCTCCCGTCGGCTTCCTGCCGCTCCAATATCCACTCCTCACACTTTTGAATTGCCTTCTCTCTTCCCGGCTGCCAGGGTAACCTGTGGTAATATTTGAGGGCATCGTCGGCGATCTGAAATAACCTGGACCAGGAAAATAGACTATAGTCCTCGCCTTCTTCCTCCACGGTGCCGTCCCAGTCTTTCGGGAATAATTCGGGTATCTTCTTTTCCTCGGGCAACTCGTGCACGGGCCGCCTGCTCATAACGATCAAAAGAGGCACTATAGTACCCCGGGCCCAGGAGCCAAATTCGTATATATTGATTGGAAACCAATCGGGAAAAAAGATCAATTCGGGCGGCATCGACGGTACATTATCCCAGTCCCAGATGCCAAATAGACTAAGCCAGATCTTGGTAAAAACCCTGGTTTCCGGGACGCCGCCGCGGTCCATAATAAACTCGTGAGCTTTGGATAGTTCTTCTCCATCCGCGGGCTCACCGGCCAGTCTCATCGCAAAATAGCACTCTACGGTGGTCGATAAATTACCTTTACCACCGGGGAAAATGTTCCAGGACCCGTCTTCAAGCTGTTTTCGCTTTAGGTAATTAATTATCTTTTCCCACTGATCGTCGTCCTGAATTACGAGAAATTCCGTAAGCATCAAATGTTCCGCCTCGATGGTAGGATTACTCTTGAAATCCCCCTGCCAGTAGCCTCCTTCCTCCTGAATATCGAACAGGTAATCCTGAGCCTCAGAAATTACTTGGTCCAATTTTTGTTTTGTCGCGGTCTCTTTCAAGATTCCCAACCTCCTAGAGTTATCAGCGTGCTGAAAAATCCTCGCAACTTTTTCGCCCTTATGGTCTCTTTTTCACGTATTTTTAAATCTGTCTTAACCGCAAATAGCGCTAAGACACTGTTTTAGGTTTTACGAGCGAATAGATAAATTATTGCGGTCCAACCATAGTTGAAGAACGAAAAGCCTCCTAACTATCAGGGAACGATTCGATCATCTCAATTCAATCGAACTATATATCCTTTCGCGATAATAGTTCGTGTAAAACCGAGTGATTTCAAGTTCTTGACGTACTAAAAAGGTCATTAATACCTTGCTAACTGTAACCCAAGAGGTAGCGTTTATTTAACCCAGTTCTTCACAACTATTCGGAACCGAGATATAGGTCATAAGAATAACTACATTTTTTAGTTCAAACATCCTGCCCCTTACCTGGCAACTTATTTAACCTTAAAATCTTGTCAGTAGAGGTAATCCGGCAGCCAGGTAAGGGACGAGAGGCAGATGAGGGCAAGACAACCTTGTAGGAAGTTGTTTGAAAGAATTGAGCTTAACTAACTTTTCGAGTTAGCTTTCTAATGACGGGAGGAAAGCCTTGAACATCGCAAGTTTAGAAGAAAAACTC
>JAGXKX010000007.1:34685-41235 GCA_018335015.1 Candidatus Bipolaricaulota bacterium | reverse complement strand
TCCTTCAATTAAGTTCTATACTTTATTCACGTCACGGGTGGAGGAATTAAAGGGGGAAATGAGTAGTAAGTATTCCCAGGTAAGCTATCCGCGTGAACGCGGGGCTCTGGCTTTGGAGGTCTGAAGGTTGGTTAAGAGTTCTAACTTCCGGTCCGGCGTGGGAGCCCTCACGGCTTGTGTAAGCTTCAAAAAAACTGAGCTCAAGTCGGCCGTTAGTTATTTTACAGTGAAAACACAACTTATATACTTAGTGATGTATCGACTCCCCTGGGAGATAAACCTGAAACAAAGGAGTTACTAATGGGCTTTATACTGGGCATTGTTCTATTGCTGGTTTTGCTGGCTGTGGCCACGAGGTACCTGTATACCAAATTCTGGCTGGAAAGGTCGGATAAGTACCACACATGCAAGCACTGTGGCAAGTACTACGAGGACCACCCGTTCTACTGTCCTCACTGTGGAGAGGTCGTTGACGAGACGAAGGAAGGGAGTAAGAGCTAACGGCGGCCGGTTTTCGATTTTCGAAGGCGGGAGGAAACCCTGCACTTATAGGTTAAAAGCCTCCGGTAGTAGGTCCTTCAGGCCCACACTCCTGTAGTTACCTTCCGGATTTGCCATTATTATTTCAAGGTCGGGAGCGTGCTCTATGAGCGTCTGCCTGCAGGCACCGCAGGGTTTACAGTATTCGTCTTCACAGACCACGGCAAGCCTTTCAAACTCCCTCGTTCCCTCGGATACCGCTTTAAACAGGGCAACTCTTTCGGCACATATGGAAAGACCGTTCACCCCGTTTTCCACGTTTGTTCCGGTGTAGATATCACCGTCTGCACCGAGCAAAGCGGCTCCGACAGGATAGTTAGAATAGGGGGAGTAGGAGTTTTCTCTGGCCTTGATTGCTTTCTGGACTAGCTTTTTGGTATCGGTCATCTCGTTCCTCCCTCTATTAAAACATTTTAGGGATTACCGTTATCTATTGCCACTTCGAGAGATGAAATGATTTACATGTCTGCCGGGATTACCTCTGCTGCTAAGATTTTAAGCTAAATCAGTGCATGTAAGGTCCAGGGGTCAGATGAGGTTCAACCAGTTATTTGTGACGATGGTGAACAGTTGAGTTTCGGTAACAAAAATTCCGGACGTAATATCCGAATTTAGTCCATAGGCAAGAAGAAACGTCCAACTGGCTCGACTGAACGAGAAAGATGTCCGGTCTAAGTAAGTGACATCGGAGGGAACTAGGTGAAACCCGCCCTGGATTGTCAGGTCAGGAAAAATTAAAATTCATTCAACAGGTTGGGTAAGGGGAATACATTACCCTGATATTTCCTCTTATCTTGACAAAAACCCGCTGTAAACTGTATTCTAGTTATTGTGTATAGTTAAATCAATTTTGAATGACTAAATGATAGATTAACGATGACAATTTTTACAAGTTAAATAGAGTACGTTCTTTAGGAGGTGGCAAGATGAATCGTGCCTGGCAGTCTAGCCTGGTTGTTCTGGCCCTGTCTTTGGCAATTTTGTTTTTTGTTGTTCCTCTCACTCAGTCGGAAGAAAATCCCAAATATACCTATCGGTATGGTTGTCCAGTATGGCAACCGGAAGAAAAGGCATATTGTCCGGAGAGGTATCAATCACTTGTTAGTGCCAAGAACAGTTACGCAAAAGGCGAAGAAGTAAAAATTACTATGACTGAACTCAAGGATTTCGAATACAAAGTGGATAAGGTGGAAATTCACTTCAAGCCCATGTTCGAACATGATTTTAACTTGTATTACACGGAGAAGGACCTGGAAGTGATCCCGAGGAGAAAAGACGAATGGTCATGGGTTTGGGATCAAAAGAATAAAGAAGGAGAACAGGTTGGCGCTGGACGGTTTTACGCAAGGGTTAGCTTTGATTGCTGTAAAAATTACCGAGTTTATTTCCGGATAAGCCGTTCAGGTGCAGGAGCGGAAGTTGAAGTCCCGAGCCAGCCTGAAGAAACTGAAGAAGCAGGAGAGCAAGTTGTGGCTCCCACGTCCCCCGGAGGATTAACCGCCGAGGCTATTTCTTCGAGAGAGATCAGATTGACCTGGAGTGACAATTCGGACAACGAAGATGGATTTAGAATCTATAGAAACGGAACGGAGATAGCTACGGTAGGACCGAACGTTACTTCTTATACTGATTCAGGTCTCGAACAGGGCAAGAGTTACAATTATAGCGTTGCCTCTTTCAACGAGGCTGGCGAATCGGGTTTGAGAGAAGCCCGGTCTGTCAGGCTGCCTTATCGGACACCGGCGTCTCCCGGTGGTTTATCCGCCAAGGTCCTGTCACCGACGGAAGTAAGGCTGACCTGGAATGACAACTCGGACAACGAAAAGGGATTCAGGATTTACAGAAATGAAAACAGGATAGCTACGGTAGGATCAAACGTTACTTCTTATACTGATTCAGGACTTGAAGGAGACACGAAGTATACATATCGGGTTTCTGCCTATGTCGACGGTACGGAATCCTCCCTGACTGGGGATCTAGAAGTTACAACTCCCTCAGAGGTTCCTTCCGCACCAGGAAATGTCTCTTCCAAAATTTTGTCACCGACGGAAGTAAGGCTGACCTGGAATGACAACTCGGACAACGAAGATGGATTTAGGATCTATAAAAACGGAGAAAAAATTGCCGAAGCAAGTGCAAATACTACCAGTTACATTGACTCCGAACTTACGGAGAACACGAGTTACACCTATAGAGTGTCCTCTTTCAACGAATCAGGTGAGTCCTCTCGTTCTTCCAGACTTAATGTAACAACACCGGTAAAAGTTCCCCGTTCTCCCGGGCAGTTGCGCACGGAAACAATTTCTCCTTCCAGGATAGAGCTTTCCTGGAGCGATAATTCTGATAATGAAGAAGGATTTATGATTTACAGAAATGGGAACAGGATAGACACGGTGGGGCCGAACACAACCAGCTACCTTCACAGGGACTTACGAGGGGAGACTCGATACTGTTACGAAGTTGTTGCTTATAATAATAGCGGGGAGTCGGAACTCACGAATAGAAATTGTTCAACGACTCTTAAATCACTGCCGGATGGCCCGAGCAACGTCAACGCAACCCCGCTGTCTCCTAGCGAGATTAGACTGACCTGGAATGACAATTCGGACAACGAGAACGGATTTAACATCTATCGTGACGGTGTAGAGATAGCCACAGCGGGCCCAAATACTACCAGTTATCTCGACACTGGTTTGGACCCGGATAGGTCATACACTTACGAGGTATCGGCTTACAACAGTTCCGGAGAAACGGGATTGGCGAGCTCCGGGTCTGTTATCACGCCGAGGGCGGAAGAACCTGAACCAGAGCCCGAACCTGAACCAGAGCCACGAGAACCGGAGCCGCCCATCAGTCAAAAACAGCTGCTGGCAGGGATAGGCGTCGTGCTGATGGTTATGGGATACATCTACGCCGAAATGGGCTAGTTCAGTAAGTAGAGCCCGTTTGGAAAACAGAATGAATTAAGCTGACCGGGGGACGGACTGGAAAAACGTGGTTCCAGTCCTTCTCCCGGCTTAATATTGTTAGAGAGAAGTTACGATCATTTTCACATTACGGCCAATACAGGCACCATTATCTGGCTTTGACTTCCGGAGGACGCCTGCCGTTGTTCGCACATCGTTAAACTCTTAGAATTTATGTGCTTTTCCGGATTAGGATCTGTTTCGTTGGTCTAATGTTAGAGTTTCCTTATTGTTAACTTTTCATCTCATAAAAATTAGGAGGTAAATAACTTGCGTAAACCTATCATCGCAGCCAACTGGAAGTTACACAAGACACAGGAAGAAGCCACTGCATTTCTGAACGATTTCAGGGAGAAGGTCAAGTATATTTCTGAAGTGGAAATTGGTCTGGGACCGACCTTTACTTCGCTGGAAACAGTGGCCGAAGGTACCAAGGGAACAGGGATCAAAGTCTGCGCCCAAAACGTGTATTTCGAGGACGAGGGTGCCTTTACGGGTGAAGTTTCTCCCGGAATGCTGGCAGAGGTGGGAACGGACTACGTGATCGTCGGACACTCTGAAAGAAGACAGATATTTGGTGAAACCGATAGAGCTATCAACAAGAAAATACACGCTGTCTTCGACCACGGAATGAAGCCGATCCTATGTATTGGTGAAACCGAGGAACAAAGAGCGGACGGAAAGACTGAGTCGGTATTACGGAATCAGTTAAAGATCGACCTGCGAGGGCTAACCGAGGATCAGGCGGGAGAAATGATCGTCGCCTACGAACCCATCTGGGCAATAGGTACCGGCGAGTCGGCCTCCCCCGAAGATGCTCAGGCCGGGTGCAAGTTTTCTCGAGACCAGGTCAGGGAGATCGTCGGCGAGCAGGCGGGTGATAGCGTGAGACTGCAGTACGGTGGAAGTATTAAACCCCACAACGCCGAGGAACTGATGAGTCAGCCGGATATTGACGGTGGATTGATCGGGAGTGCCTCGCTGGATCCGGGATCTTTTGCCGAAATTATCTCGATCACGGAAGAACTCTATAAGTAGTCGGACGCTCTGGAACTCAAACTTCTTGTCGAGACCGCGCCCGCCGAGATCGTTACAGTAGAGACCGGATCCGATTAGCGACTTTCCAGGTCCTATTCCGGTATCCTGTCAGCTCCGCCGTGAATCCCGATGATCATCTCAATCGTCGAGGTCCTCGGGCGAAAAGTCACCCCGGAGGACTTTGGGTGGATCAAAGGTGAGATCCAGGACGGTGGACGACTCGCCGCTCATTTCTTCTTCCGACTCTATAAACAGGTCCACCAGGCCCCCGAACTCGTCGACTATCCTGTCGAAGTCGGTCATCGGTGGTTCTCCAGACTTGTTTACGCTGGTACCAACCAGGGGAAAGTCGACGTTTTCCTCGAGACTCCGGAATGAATCACTGTCCGGAACCCTTATTCCTACTTTTTTCTCCCGGCTTACGGAGACCTCGGGAGCGTTCGAATTGGCTGGAAGTATCACCGTATAGGACCCGGGGAGTAATTGTTCGATTAAGTTCTGCTGCTTTTCCGAGATTTCCGTTACGAATTCGCGTACGTCTCCCCTTGAGAACAGGTGAAGGGTAAGGGGTTTGTCTTTGCTCCGCTGTTTTACTCTATAGATTCGGGAAACGACCGAATCGTCGCGGGCGTTTCCACCCAGTCCGTACACGGTATCGGTGGGGAAAACCATCAAGGTATCTTCTTTGAAGGCTTCTTCGATATCAGGCTTGTCGTCGTTTTCTTGCACGTTTATCACCTGTCCTGGATTTATTCTTTGTTTTACCTGGAGCTGACGAAGTGGACCACGTCTCCGTCCTCTATTTCGTAATCCTCACCTCTGCGGTTCAATAATCCGTCTTCCCTTGCTCCCTGCATATCGCCGTGATCCAGTAACTCTTCTATAGAAACTACTTCGGCATAGATAAAGTTGTCCGCGAAGTCCGAATGAATCTTGCCGGCTGCTTCCAGTGCCGTTGACCCTTCCGGAATAGTCCAGGCTCTTACCTCGGGTCCGTCGGTCGTGTAAAACGTTACCAGGTTCAACAGATCGTATCCGGCCCTCACGAGCCTGTCCAGCGCGGATTCTTCCAGTCCCCATTCCTGGAGGTATTCGGTCCTTTCCTCGTCCGAAAGATCCAGTTCCCGAACCTCCGATTCTATTTCGCCGTTTATCGCGAGGACCTCCGTTTCGTCTTCTTCTGCGTGAGCCTCGACGGCCCTTAAACATTCTTCGGGGGCGTCTTCACTGACGTTAGCCACGTAAAGCACTGGTTTGCCGGTTAAGGGTGAAATACTTTTTAAGTCCTCGCGCTCGTAGGGAGTTAGTTCGTGATCCCGGACGGGTATCCCTGTCTCGAGGTCCTCTTTCAATTTTTCGTACAATTCTTTGAGCTGGTCCTCTTCCCGGTCCAGGCTGCTTAAGCGTTTCTCCACCGTTTCCAGGTCCTTTAATAACAATTCCGACTTGATCGTTTCTATGTTTTTTCTTGGGCTGGAAGCACCCTCCTCGAGCGGTACGTCGGAGTTTTCGAAACACCTTACCACGTGGATCAGAGCGTCTACTCCCCTGATTTCGGATAGGAACTGATTTCCGAGGCCCTCTCCGTGGTGGGCACCCTCGACTAGCCCGGCTAGGTCGTAGAATTCTATCTGCGTGTAGACTTTTTCCTTTTCCGGAAGCAATTTGGCCAACCCGTCGAGTTTTTCGTCGGGCACCTTTACCGTGCCTACCTGGGCCTCCGTGGTGCAGAAAGGATAGCCCTCGACCTTGGCTCCCGCGGCGGACAGGGCGTTGAACAGGGTAGATTTGCCCACGTTGGGTAAACCGAGAAAACCACAGCTAAAACCCATCCTTACCCCCGACTACTCCTGGTCTTCCGTTTCTCTAGCTTCTCCTTCCTCCTCGCCCTCCTCTTCGTACCCCTCCATGTAGTTCTTGAAGAAGGCGAGGAGCACGCCGACAAAGAGTCCAAGCACCCCGGCGACGGCGACGTTTTGTTTGGTATTTACGCTGTTCAGTGTTTC
>JAGXKX010000007.1:0-34211 GCA_018335015.1 Candidatus Bipolaricaulota bacterium | reverse complement strand
AAGTTGAGCCCGTTTCTTTTCCAGATCGAGTTTTTTTGGCTCCAGAGACGCGAGATAATCCTTGTATCTATCTCTCAAAACGTTAGCTTCAATTTTTATAAGCTGCAGGTTATGTTCTTTTCTTGCCTCGATTCTATCCTCGATTTTTGCCTGTAAATCTTCCCGGGCCTTAGAATATTCGTCCGAAATCATCTCATGATAACGTTCAACTTCACCGGAAAGAATCTCCGAAGCCCGCTGAAGGTATAATTCTCCCCACTTGTCCGCTATTTCCTTTATACTTTCTCGACTGCTGCCCGTGACGTCGAGGTGCAGGACGGGTTTATCCGTATCAATGTCCGAACTTCCCGGAAGGGCAAGGCTAACCGACATCTGGTTTCTTAACGAGTTCAGGGACCTGGCCTCTCCAGAACCGGTTGTTAAGTCAAGATCAGTTATTATCGTCTCCAGCAACTCGTTCGAGAATCCGACTTCCTCGTAATCGAACTCCGAGATGAAATCAACCTGATTCTGAGTTCCCCCGGGCTGGGAGACGAGCTTATCGGCGATTGGGGAGGTAATTATCAAAGAAGCCCTGGTCCTGTATTTAGGGGTCGAGGAGAGGGAAAAGGCCAGGGCGGCACCCACGGCTACAATGAAGATCAGTGCTATCAACCACTTTTGTTCCCAGATTACCTTTATATAGTCTCGTAAATCCACCTCGTACTCGTACGGGTCGCGGACCTCGTCTTCCATATTTTTCGCTCCTCGTGAAGTTTTTACTAAGTTTAACCTTGACGTAGTGGTATTGTCAATTTACCCCAAAACTTATTTGCCCTCCCTAGACAAACTGGAGATATCGACTAAAACTACGGCCATCTCTAATTGAAAAGGTAGAAGAACTTGGTTGTGAAAACGCCGATTAGGAAAAGCTAGAGTTCTTCTATGGTCAGGTCTCTCCCGGATTTAACCGGAGCTTCGGCGAGCGCCACCCTTCTACTCGTTCCGTAGGCGGCGGAAGTAAATATCGTGATACACCTCTGTTCGAAGAGGTAGGTCGGTACGTTGGGTTGGTGCGATCGAACGAGCACGTCTTTGCCCAGGTTGTTCATAGCCTGGTTGAAGTAATCGGCCCCGAGCTGCGGGCGACCGAATCCTCCACCCAGCACGTAACCGTCCACTTCGTTGAAGTCTCCCCAGGTAATCTTCTCCCAGTTGGGTTCTCCCCCTTCTATTTCCTCGATTGCCTCGAGGCTGGAGACGTCGGGAAGTCCGCCGTGAGTGGCTACGAGCCCGTTCCAGGAAAGAGCGAGCGGTAGACTTGCCAGGAGGTTCTGGTATTTTTCTCGATCCCCTGGCGCCAGAGAGTTCCAGAAGTTTACGGGACCGAACCTTTGGTGCTTGATACCTTCGTGGTTCCCCTGAAGCAGGATAACCCGGTCGGGGTTGTTTACCTTCTTTTTGAGCAGGTAGTTCACGTTCTCCTCTGATTTCTCCCCTCTGTCGACGTAGTCCCCGAGAAATACCAGGGTCGTATGCTCGTCAAAATACCTCTCGAATACCGTCCGTGAAGCTTCAAGGTCTCCGTGAGTATCTCCCACGAAGACCAATCTCCCCGGGTTGTCAGGCGTAACGAGGTTTCCTTCTTCCTCTAAAATAGCTTCGATTTCCTCAAAATTTAGGGACATACCCAAAAATTTTAGCCAAGCTGATTGGTCAGAACAAGTTGATAGCCTCGAACCTAGGTACCATGTCTGTCCAGAACCTCCTTGAGGTTTAAGACTTTAAGATCCTATTCCCAACCTAAGAAAGTCGTGCGAGTCTGGGGTCGAGGAGGTCCCGGAGTCCGTCGCCTGCCAGGTTAAACCCGAGCACCGTTATCACTATCGCGAGTCCGGGGAAGATTGCAGGCCACGGCGATAACCCCATAAAGGACTGGGCCTGTTTCAACATCAGTCCCCAGGATGGGTTTGGTGGCTGGATCCCGAGCCCGAGGTAGCTCAGCGCGGCTTCTGCAAGTATTGCCAACGCGAACTGGGTGGAAGCCTGGACGAGGATAGGAGAGCTAATATTTGGGAGTACGTGTCGAGTAATGATCGAAAAGTCAGATCTCCCCGACGCTTTTGCCGCTTCGACGAATTGCCTTTCCTTTATCGACAGGAAGTTTCCCCGGGTTAGTCGAGCGAAAATAGGGATGTTAAATAGGCCTATTGCGATCATGGAGTTTACCAGCCCCGGCCCGAAAAGAGAAGTAATGAGAACTGCCGTTATTACCGGAGGGAAGCCGTACAGGGCATCTATTATTCTCATTACAGAGGTATCCGTAAACCTGCCAGAGAAAGCGGCCAGGCTGCCGGCGGGCACTCCAATGGCTATACCTATGCCGACGGCGATTACTCCCACCGCGAAACTATTACGAGAACCCACCATCACCCGACTCAGGACGTCCCTTCCGAACTGGTCCGTGCCGAAGGGATGATTGGGGCTCGGTGGAAGAAGTCGGCTACCGATATCCATACTCGACGGAGGGTAAGGGGTAAGATAGTAACTGCTGACGAAGGTCGCCAGTACCAGCAGGACGATAGCCCCACCCACCAGGAGATGAGGAGTAGCCCATTTTTTGGGGTAGGTCGAAATCTTCCCGAGCCGAGCTTTGAACTTTTTCATTCCTTCCTCCGATCAGGTCAGTCTGATTCTTGGGTCGAGGATGCCGTAAGTTAAGTCCACCAGATAATTTATCGTGATAATTGCTCCTACCAGGATGGTGACAATCCCCTGGACCAGCTGTAGATCCCTCTGTTCGACGGCGAGTATGAGCAGCCGACCGAGACCCGGAAGGTGAAATACGCTCTCCACGATAACCGCGCCGGCGAGCAACTGACCCACCTGAAGACCGATAAGCGTTATTATCGAGATCAGGGAATTGGAGAGCACGTGCTTGGAGAGGACTCTGACTTCAGGTAAACCCCGCCCCCTGGCGGCGGTCACGTAATCCTGGGACAGGACATCAAGAGCGGAAGACCTTGTCATTCTCGTAAGAGCAGCCGATTGAATTATTGCTAGCGTAACTACCGGCAGGGTGAGAGACCTTATCGCCCCCAGGGGGTTGGCCCCCCATTCGATAAATCCTCCGGACGGCAGGAGGTTCAGTTTGACGGAGAATAGCAGTAAGCCAAGAATGCCCAGCCAGAAGGCTGGAACCGATATTCCCAGCTGAGAAAAAACGATGATCCCGAAGTCCCCGGGTTGTCGGTGGTTAATTGCGGCTAAAATCCCCAGCGGTAACGCGATTATTATCGAGAGGAGGGTGGCGAGAAACGTAAGAGGTAACGTCACCGCCAGGCGGGAGGCAATCAACGACCCGACGCTCTTTTCGTAAAATATCGAATCTCCCAGGTTGCCGGTCAGTAACCCTTTCATCCAGTTTAGATACTGGACGTGGAGCGGTTCATTCAGCCCGAGTTCCGACCGCAGCTGAGCCAGGCTCTCGGGCGAGGCGTTTATACCCAGAACGAGCTGGGCCGGGTCACCGGGGAGAAACCTTAGCACTAGAAATATTGCCAGCGAAACAAGTATTAGAGTCAGGACCAGAGCCGTAAATTTTCTGGTGAGGTATCCAAACATTTTCCATCAGAGGAAAGAAGAGCTGTCACTCATCTATCCAGACCTCCGTTAAGTCGACGGCAGGAATCGGGTAGTCTTTCCACCAGTTCATTACTTCGTTCCTCATCGCGGGAAGACTCGGGGCGGAGAAGAGGAAAGCCGAGGGCACCTCTTCCGCAATTATCCACTGAGCAAGGGAATAAAGTTGTCTCCTGGTTTTTTCGTCCGTCTCCCGTTCGGCTCTACCTATAACCTGTTGAAACCTCTCGTTGTCGTAGTTGAAATAATAATCCGGATTTCCGTAAATCGATATATCAAAGGCTTCGGAGTGACCGATTATTGTCAAATCGTATTCGGAGTTCGAGAAGACCCTCTGGAGCCATTGAGCCCAGCTGATCTTTTCTATTTTCAGGTTGATCCCGACCTTCCCGGCCTGATCCGCGATAATCTTGCCGGACCTTAGGGATAGTTCGTAGTTTGCGGGCAGGGTCAAAGTCGCTTCAAAGCCACCCTGATAACCGGCGTCCTTTAACAATCTTTTTGCCTTATCCGGGTCGTGCGGGTAAAGCCAGGACAGGTCCAGGTAGTTTGGGTTGGTGGGGCTCATGAGGCTTCCTATTGGTTTTCCGAACCCGAAGGTCGCTCCTTCGATTATTTCCTCTCTGTCCAGAGCGAAATTTATCGCTTTTCTGACCAGGGGGTCGGAAAAAGGTTCCCGGGAGTTGTTCATGGCAAGGATTACCTCCCAGGTGGTTAGCCCCGTCAGAACCTTTAACGAGTTTACTTCTTTCAGAGATACGGCGTTTTCCGGGCTACTCAGGTAAGCTATCGCGTCAATTCCACCGCTCTTGAGGCTGGTGATTCGGGTATTCACGTCCCCTATAAATTCAAATACTACTTTATCCAGATACGGTAACTCGCCCCTGTAATAGTCCTCGAATCTGGTCAACGTGAGGTTGGATCCTCTCTTCCAGTCGTTAAATTTGAACGGACCCGTTCCTACCGGACGCGACGATAGTTCTTCGACGCCACCGGGAAGTATTACAGAATCTCCTCTTGCCAGGTTAAACAGGAAGATCGAACTGGGCCGGGAAAGGTAGATTTTAACCGTGGTTGGGGAGGGGGTTTCTATATTTTCTATGGGGGAGAAGTACTCCGGGTGAGGCACGGTCGTGGTTTCGCTTCGAGCTCGCTCGAAGGTAAACGAGACGTCTTCCGCTGTAAACTTTTTACCGTTGTGGAATTTGACTCCCTCTCGGAGATAGAAGGTATAGAGTGTTCCGTCCTCGGAAACTTCCCAGTCCCGGGCAAGTGAAGGCACCACCTCTCCTTCCCTGTTGATTCTTACAAGTCCCTGGTAGACGTTGTTGTAGAGTACCCTATCGATCACTGCTGCTGTATGCGTGGTAGGGTCGAGCCCCGGCGGTTCCGCCGGTAAAGCGACTTTGAGCGTTCCTCCGTATTTGGGGCCGCTCGCGTAGGCAACAATTGACAGCTGGGCCAGAGCCAGCACTAAGACTACTATAAGTAAAGCTGATTTCCATCTGCTAGCGAACATTCTTACCCCCGTTTTTCTGTTTCTGCTAGTAATTCTCCTCTCGTTAATTAAATCGACCCAAGTCGCTATAATCTTTGCTTATTTCCTGTCAAGCCCCGCGGGCTCCTCTCGCTTGTGGGCTGAATTCCCCACCATATCGTAAACCATCTCCACGAAATTCGGGTCCAGATCGAGCGCCTTTTTTGCATCTTCGAGCGTGTAGTTCTCGTCGTGCTTGAGATAGAGTACTTTGTCTATATCCTCGTAGCTACCACCAAGTTCTTCTTCGTCCGTTTGACCCTCCCAGAGCCCGGCGGAAGGAGGCTTAGAAATTATGGTCTCCGGAAGCTCGAGGTATCCGGCCATTATATTGATTTCTGTCTTATAGAGATGGGTCAGTGGTGTGAGGTCAGCAGCTCCGTCGCCGTACTTCGTAAAGTAACCCAGTAGCCACTCGGATAAGTTTCCCGTACCCAGCACGAGCCCGCCGCTCCGATTGGCAATGGTATAAAGGACGACCATCCGGATTCTCGCTTTCAAATTGGCTTCTGTCAGTTCCGACATCCCCCCGAGCTTCTTTTTGAAAGCCGAGACTAAGTCGTCTATCGCGATCTCCCGGACGTCAATATCCTGCTTCTCCGCCAGCCTGGAAACGTCACTTCTATCCCGCTCGGGCGTGGTAGCTTCGGGTAGAAATACGACTTCCATATTTTTATCGGATAGCGCCCGGTTTGCCAGGGTCGCGGTTAGACTCGAGTCTATTCCTCCGGACAATCCGATTATTGCTTTGTTGAACCCTATCTCGGATTTTGCCCGGGCGATGAAGTCTTCGACCCGGGCGATTTCCGCTTCCGGTTCAAACTGATTTAGGTGCTCGGTAAGTTCCATAATTCCTCCCGATTATCAAGATTCACCCAGTTTTTTGCTTACCTGTTCTCTTATCCTGGTCAACCTCTCTTTCTCCGATCTCAGGTCTCCCAGTTCCTCCAGTTGAACCTCTCCCGATAGTCTCGAGTCAACTCTGGACAATTTGTCGTTTATCACCTGGAGGGCCTCTTCCCACTTCTCTCTTGCCTTGCTCTCGTTCCCCCGAAAGTCCGCGATATCTCCCTGGAGAATTATTGCTCTTTCGAATTTCGGATCCTCGTTCAGGATTTCCTGAAGGATGCTCTCCGCCTCGTCTACCTTATTCTCTCGAATTGCAATTGTGGCCAGGTAGAACTTCGCCTTTAGGTTGAGGGATTCTTCTGCTCCCAGCTTCAAGAATTTTCGGAGAGCTCCTTTTGCCTTGTCCATTTGGTTCTGGCTCTGGTAGAGGGTACCGAGCTGGAGGTAAAGATTGTAGGGTTCGAACCTGCCCAGTGATTTCTCGAAATACTCGAGAGCTTGCATTTCATTACCAAGCTGCCGCTCGGCCACTCCCAGGAAGTAATAGGTCTGTCTGGGGTGAAAGTCCAGAGCTAAACTTTCTCTTAACCGTTCTTTCGCCACGTGGTAGTTTCCGTACTGAAGCTGGTCTTTCCCCTTTCCCATCACTACGTTGGCCCTCCAGTCCCTGTACGCAAACACCGTTACCGTGATCAGGAAGGCAAAGATAACTATCAGCGTCAGGTAGCGGGCAAGGCCAGAGAAGTTTAACGTGTACTCCACCTCACCGAATGCCTCCGAGTTTATCAACCCGAGGAAAGCAACCGCGGCGAACGAAGAGGCCGGCAGGTGAGCGGGAAAGCTTACCCCGGAATGGATTAGGTAACCGATTACCCCCCCTGCCAGGGCCAGTCCCAGTATTCTCGTGGACCACTGATCAGGAGGCCCCGAGGGGCCCACCCGGGCGAAAATATTCGCTAAAAGCATAATTACTGCCGCCAGGATGGCGATCAGCCCGATTATCCCCATCTCGGCGGTAAACTGGACGTACTCGTTGTGCGCCTGGGCTCCGCGGGGAATAAAGCCGCCGAAATTACGTCCTTTTTCGGTGGTTAAAAACCTGCCCCTGTATTCGAGAAATTTTATCTTGTAGTTACCCAGGCCTATTCCCACCAGCGGGTGGTCTTTGAGCATTTCCAGACCGATGTACCAGTCCTCGACACGGGCACCACCCTTTTTCACCAGCTCCTCCACGAGCGGCCTGATGACGGGAGTGAAGACCCCCCACGATCTATCGCCGTCTTCCGGTGCTGAATAGGAAAGGACCGAGTTTAGCGGACCCGGAGCGGAAGCGAAAAGATAGGCCAGGAAAAGTACGAGAACTATAACCAGAAGAGTCAGCCACAGTTTCCTCAGGTTGTCTATAGGCTTGTAATACAGCAGGCCGGCGGCGAAAACCAGGGAGGCGAATACCAGACTCAACCAGGCACCACGGGCTCCGATCGGAAATAGAAGGAAGAAAAAGAGCCCCAGGACCAGGATCAGATACGTTTTAAGGATTTTCGATTTTGATATCAATATCAGCGCGAACCCCGGGATGAATAGGTATGAGATGAATCCGCCCAGATAGTTCTGATTTCCCATCACGCTAATTATCGAACCGGCTCTCGCCGCGAAGCCGTGAGCACCCCTCACTATTCCCAGATACTGGAGGAGTCCGTAGACGGTCGCTCCGAGCCCGGAAGTCATCAGTGCAATCAGGAGGTATCTTGCTTCGGTTTCTGTCTTTATCGTGTTGGCTATGAGAAGGTAAACGAGGTAAAAGTAAACCAGCAGTCCCAGGCTCTGAAGAACGACCCCTTTGCTGGGTGCGTTGATTAAGGACAACAGGCCGGAAATGACGAGCAGGCCTACGGGAATAGATAGCCGGGTCAGGGATATTTCTTCCTCATCGTTCAGGAACAGCTCTATTAGCCAGAGTATCGTGAGTAAAGAAATATAGACGAAAGTGTAGATTGTCTTCGTGTACCCGTACTCCGTGTTACCGAGGTAGATTACCAGCGGCATGGTCAGGGTAAAGAAGAGCAAAAACGCCAACCTGACCTGCCTGAAGGTCGGGGCAAATTTATCCGCGGTCTCGAGCAAATCTTCTTTGGATAAGTTCATTGGACTTTCGGCCTCCTTACCCGGTAGATTATTTTTTTAATATTTAAACCAGTTCCGGACTCCGGAGCTTAAGTGAAGAAACGGATAATATCCCTGTAAGTTATGAAGATCATCAGGCCGATCAGAATCAGGAACCCGATCGAATTAATCAGTCCCTCTTTCTCTGGAGGTATGGGTTTTCCTCTTATTAACTCGTAAGTCGCGTAGCCGATCCGACTTCCGTCCAGGGCGGGGAAGGGAACCAGGTTTATTAACCCGAGGTTCAAACTTATTAGAGAAATCATAAAGAACAGTGAGTACACTCCCTGGCGAGCGCTCTGGCCGAGTATGTTGGCTATACCAACTGGACCAGTTACTGCCTGTCCTGCCCCCATTTCCCCTCTTACTATCATCCTAATTCCCTGATAGGTCAGGATTATTATGCTTTTTATCTGATTTAGACCCCGTTCTATCGCGGTAACAGGGCCTACGGGATCCCTGATCGTTTTTAACGAGAATCCGGTAAGAGCTTCCTCGGGGTTTTCCGGTTCCAGGGTCAAATCGACCGTTTCTCCGTCTCGGGCCACCGTGAAGGTTATCGGTTCACCATTTTTCACTCCTTCCAGGCTGTTTACGATCGATGCACCGTTATTTACGGAGACCCCGTTGATCTGCGTTATCCGGTCCCCCTTTTTTAGTCCAGCTTTTCCCGGGAGGGACTCGTTATCGACCTGAGTGACTTCGTTGATCATCGCATTCCCCAGCTTCACCCCCAGCATATATTTCTCGTATTCTTCGGAATACTCTGGATTAACAGTTAAGACCCTCTCCTCTCCGCCCCGATAAACTGTGATGGTCAGGGGGCCACCCTCTCCTTGCTGGATCAGAGAGTTTAACTGGTTGGTCGAGGTAATCCTTTTTCCCTCTATGGACAATACCTGATCGCCGCGTTCGAGCTTCCCTCTGGAGGGAGAATCTTCGAGAAACCCGTAGATAGAGACTCTTGGAGTCCCGGTTACCCCTACTACGAGTATCATTATCAGGACGGCAGCCAGGAGGTTCATTACAGGTCCCGAGACCGAGATGAGCATCTTCGTTCCCGGGGACTGCGAGTAGAACTTCCTGTTTTCGGGAACGTCTTCGTCCTGCTCCGCTTCTTTCTCCACGTCTTCCCCGGCCATTCTAACGAATCCCCCGAAAGGGATGGGTTTCAAGGAATAAGCAGTCTCGTTTATCTTTCGGCTAATCAAACTGGGACCAAACCCGATAGAGTACTCGTGCACCCAGACTCCGGCGAGTTTGGCTGACATCAGGTGCCCGGCCTCGTGAATTGCAATTAAAAACGAAAGTACGGCAAGAAATAGCAGTACGGTAGTCATATTTCCCTCGCTCGCATGGTTAGTAATTCCTCCGTCGTATCGTCCACCTTGTAGCGGTCGTCTATTCTGAACCCCACAACCCAGATAATCCCGTTTTCGTCGCAGACAAGAGGAATCTTATCTCTTTCCCTGCGGGGTATCTTTAAGTCGATAAAAAAGTCTTTCAATTTCTTGTCCCCGTTCATACCAAGGGGGACAAACCGGTCCCCGTCTTCCCTGTTCCTGACCAGGATCGGTTGTTCAACCTTACGCCAATCCACCGCTTCGATCAATCTATCACCGTAAAAATCGTCGAGATTCCATCCCTCTTCTGATGAAATAATTTCACAGGTAATTTTCAGATCGGCCTCTTCGATGTCTATTACTTCTCCGGGCTGAATCTCGAAATAATAGGAAGGTTGGGTTATTTCCGAGAGATCCTTGCCGAAGCAGGCTTTGTCCCGGTCAAGGCTGAAAGTAATTCCGGGAAGATCGAGTCGGGTACTGGCCGGCTCTTCCCGCAATTTTTTGAGGAGGTCTTCGACGTGCGAATAAGCAAGGTCTTCGAGGTCTCCCCTTGCCTCCTTAAGGAATTTTCGGACTGTCGACCTTTGAAGGTAGGGGTGGAGTGCCAGAAGTTCCCCCCTGCTGAAGCATTCACCATCCGGCTCTTCGGTTAGCTTTATTTTTTCGTAAGCTCTATTTGCACGCCCTTCGATGAATTCCCGGGCGCCTCGGGCAAGTTTGCCGAGCCGGACGATGTTATCTATTATTCGGGGGTTATAGTCATCCTCAAGTTTTGGTATCAGTTCGTGTCTAATTCTGTTGCGCGTGAAACTCGTATCCTCATTTGTTTCGTCGAATCGATAGTCGATATCTCTTGCCTCGACATAGTCGGTTATCTCCTTTCTCGGAGTTTGAACTAGCGGTCTTATGTATCGGCCGCTTTTTTCTTTCATCCCGCTCAAACCCCGAAGTCCAGCCCCTCGTATCAGGTGCATGATAATGGTTTCGGCCTGATCGTTTCGGTTATGACCCAGAGCGACGAAATCCATCTCGTTTTCCAGGGCCGCCTGAGACAGGAATCTATATCTTACCGATCTTGCCGCTTCTTCCAGGGAACGGCCCTCCTCCTCGGCTATCCGGGTAACGGGTCTCTTTTCCACTATTAATTTTAAACCCTGTTTTTCAGCTATATCACGGACGAACTCGGCGTTCTCGGCGGAGGCCTCCCCCCGTATGCCGTGGTCAAGGTGGGCTACGGAGAGTTCGAGGTCGAACTCCGGTTCCAGTTCCGATAGGGCACGAAGCAGCGCCGTGGAATCTACTCCACCGGAAACGGCAACCAGAACGGAGCTATTCTCGATAGAATGACGTTTCAAGAAGTTCCGAGTATCGTTTAATACTTGCATGGGATCAGGCTAGCTCTACCTCTGTCTGCCTCGATTTACCTTCAGATTCAGGGAACTTAATAACATCCAGTAATTATACCCAAACTTGAACCGGTTTGTCAGACCTTTTAAGTACTTACCGGGATAGTTTGTGGTGGTTCGGGTAGACGGTGGAGCGGGATAATTGTCGGGTTGGGGAACTAAAGATTTACTTAGAGACCGGAGTCGACAAAGAACTGAGACTGGCCCCGCCGTCGCGAGGGTTATCCTCAAATTGATATTGATGGGTGAGGGGGTCCGATAACGGATGGTCCGGCAGTGGCCTTTGCTGGCTGACCTTACATCTAACGTAAATTTTCGGATAAGGTCAATGCCCTGGCTATTGCCCCGTAGAGCACGTTTTCTTCGTTCAGAGGGGTTATCTTTATTTCTGGCACTTCGTTCTGGGTGTGGTCGGTGATTTTTTTCCTGATCGGTTCAAGAATCAGTTCTGGATTGTTTAGAGCCACCCCGCCCCCCACTGTAATAAGTTCTGGGTCGTACGCTTCCGTGACCGTGGCGAAACCTATAGCGTTCAGTCTACCGATCTCTTCGACGATGTTTAGTGCCAGTTCGTCCCCCCCTTTGGCGTATTCAAAAAGGTCTCGTGGTTGAAAGTCCCGAAAAGCCTTCTTTTTCTCTTCGAGCAGGGGACTATTTCTCGCTTCTGGCTCGATGCTCTCCAGGCTCGTTCTAACGAAATCGGGAATATTAGATCCGGAGCAATATGCTTCCCAGTGGCCTTTGCGCCCACAGCCGCACTTTAACTTTTCCTCTTCGTCGATCGTGAAGTGACCTACCTCGGCGGCGTTACCGTTTTTTCCTATTAGCAGGTGATCGTCCACGATTACTCCGCCTCCTATACCCGTACTTATAGTGATATAGACCAGGTTGTCGTACTCCTGTCCGGCTCCGTATTTACTTTCGGCGAGGACGGCGGAGACTCCGTCGTTTATAAGTTCGACCTTCGTGTCGAACGACTTCTCGAGCGGTCCCGCCAGAGGTACCTCTCCCAGTGGTATATTAGAGGGGTTTACTAGTTTCCCCTCTTTCCTGTTCATCGGTCCCGCAGAGGCTATACCTATACCGGATAAGTCCCCGGGTTCTCTATCAACCCTCTGACAGAGGTTTCTTCCGATTTTTTCTATCTGCTTGCTTACTACCAGATTTGAGGAAGTGTCAATTGGTTCCCTGTCTTTTATCACTATATTCCCGGATGGATCGGAAATAGCAACTCTGACCCAGGTAGCACCTATGTCGACACCAAAAACGAAACTTTTACTCATAAGTTCCTCCAGGTCGAAATTATCGGTTTATCTCTCTCAGTTTAAGACAAACGGGAAGGTTCTTAAACTCCGGTTAGTTTGGCTAAGTTCTTTCATCGACGGAGGATTTACCCCTCTAGTCTGGACTACTGCTCTTTGGCCCTTATCTGGCAACTGGTTTAACTTCTAAAAGGTTTAACATATGCGAAATCCCGGTAGCCCATACTGCAGGGTTTGCTGGATAAATTACCTAAATAACTCTGGAAACCGTTCAGGAAAAACCCTTTCAGTCGAAGCTGAACTTCGAGGGTGAGCGGGCACGATTCCACCCTTTTGTCGGTCCTTACTCTCAACCTCTGGGTTTCCCGAGCCGAGAAAATTCCGACTCGCGTGCTCAAACTAGTGCCTTCACGACGGTGGTTCTTATTTACAGGGAGTATTACCCATAAAGATTTATCTCATTCGGTTATGGAAATATCCCTCTCCTTGAATTACCTGAAGCAAGCTCCAGGTAATTCCAGGCTCGGTCAGACATATGCGCCGCTTCGCTGGAAATTTCTCGGCCCGGAGCCTTTTTGTCGGTTCCAAAAAAGAAAGGGTGGAGAGCGAGGCCGAGATCGGAAATTGATCCTGGTTTTATCGAACGGTCTCCAAAGTGAGTATTTTCACGTAAAATATTAAATTATCCGGTAGCCAGCTAAGGGGCAAAGAGCTCCTAGTAAAAGAATAAATCCAACCTTCATATAATAGGTTTAGCTTTCATACAATGGTGAAAAATTTAAGACAGGAAATCCGGGTTTCCCGAGCCGAGAAAATTCCGATCGCGTGCTCAAACTGGCGCCGCAGTTAATAGTCCCCCCTTACAGTTGTTACAGGGTATGGGGCCAGCTAAAATTTAGCGTTATGGAAGACCGAAGGAACACCAAGTTGTATCTCAACATGTTGCCGTTTATCGTCCTGCTGGCATTACTTGGCACGGGCAGGGCACTTTACGATATCAGCGCCACTATTAACGGACAAGTTTACAATACGTCCAGGGGCGAGGTGGGAACCTTTACTCCGAAAGACTGGGAACTGCCGTTTGAGGAAGTCGAGTTCAAGACCACCGATGACCTTACGGTCAAAGGCTGGTTCGTCGACAACGAGGGGTCTTCCAGGGCAGTGATTCTTGCCCCGGGGAAGGGAGGAAACAAGTGGGACGTACTAAAAGAAGCGCCTGTAAAGCACCTCTACGATAACGATTTCGACGTTCTGTTGTTTGATCCCCGAAGTACGGGAGAGAGCGAGGGGGATAGGTACGGTTTTGGCTACTTTGAAAGTCAGGATATCGCAAACGCGGTTGAATTTCTGAAAAAAGAGAGAGGTGTGAAGACTGTCGGAGTTTGGGGAGGATCCGCCGGCGCTTCAGCTGCCATTATCGCCGGACTGGAGTCACCCGGAATAGATGCGATAGTAGCGGATAGCCCCTATGCAAATCTAAAAATAGCTGCCACCAATTACGGTAAGGAAAACGAAGACAAGGTGATGCAGATTTTTTTCCCGTTCTATATGGGGGTGGCCAGGTTTAGCTTGAACTTCGACGTGTACGGAAAAACCAACCTTGTTGAGAGGGTAGAGGAGCTGGATGTCCCTCTTTTCTTGATCCACGGTCTGGAAGATCGGGCTCTCGGACCGGTCAATTCCCAATTAATATACGAAAACGCCGGGGGTCCCAGGAGCATGTGGCTCGTAGAGGGTGCGTGGCACCTGGGCGCACACGAAATATATCCTGAAGAGTATCAAAAAAGGGTTTCCTCGTTCTTCGAAATTTATTTGTCCAATAATACGGGAGTCCCGTCAGAGTGATTACCGGTAATGAAAATTGATAGGTTAAAGATAACGAATTACCGAAATCTCGAGGATCTCGAAATAGAGCCAAATTCCGGGCTTAACCTAATTTTTGGCCCGAACGGTTCCGGGAAGACAAATTTTTGTGAAGCTATCCATTTCGTCTCCACGGGGGACAACATAAAGGGTTCGCGGCAAAGGGAACTGATAAACTGGGATTCGAACTACGCTCTGGTCAGAATGGGGCTGCTGAATGTCGAGGAGATCGTCGTTTACCTTGAGGAAGGGGAGGGTAAAGAGATAAAGATCAATTCGAAGTCCGGCAGGCAATCGGACCTCAGGTCTCTCGTCCCTACCCATACGTTCGTGCCCGAGGACCTCTACATTTCAAAGGGACCGCCGCGACGCAGGCGATCCCTGTTGAATCGCCATTTAAGCCAGCTAAGTAGCGGTTACGGGCACCTCCTATCGGATTACAATGCCGAACTAAAGAAGAAAAACACTCTGCTGAAAAAGGACGAGATAAACGAGGAATTTTTGGAAGTTTTGAGCGAGAGATTGATCGAACTCGGTGCCCGAATAACCGGGGAGCGTGCTGATTACCTTAAGAAGCTAAACCAGTATCTGCCTGAAATATACGGCCAGTTTGTTCAAACTGACGAAAAGCTTAATTTGAGCTATACCGAGGACGGTCTAATAGACAGGTCCCAGGAGGAGCTAGAGGAACTACTTTCCGACAGACTCGAACGGAACCGGGAAAAGGAACTCGACCGGGGGACCTCGGTAGTCGGTCCTCACAGGGACAAGTTCGAATATCTCCTGGACGGTAGAGACCTACGAACTTTCGGGTCTCAGGGCGAGTTGAGAACTGCTGTTATAGCCACCTACCTGGCTTACCTCGAGCTATACGAGAAAAAGTTCAATGAGCTACCGATTCTCGTGCTTGACGATATCCTCAGCGAGCTGGACAGGGCGAGGGGAGAAGCATTCCTCGAGAACCTGCCTGAAGCGCCGCAGATTTTCATGACAACTGCAACCAGGTCCCCTTCGTTCAGGAAACTTTCCGGCGAGTTTACCGTCTTGAAGATCCAGGATGGGGTGATTGAGAGGCAATGACTCTCGACAGGGGATCACTTGCGGCCATCTTCAGGAAGAATAACCTCCTTTCAGAGTACGAAGAACAGGAGCCCGTCTTCGTCTGGACCGAGATCGCGGGCGAACTCGGAAAGGTCGCCCGACCGAAAAAGGTTCAGGGTGGGAGCCTAGTACTCGAAGTCCCTTCCGCCGCAGCAAAACAGGAACTATCTTTTCTGGAAGAAGAATTCCTGGATAAACTGAATGAAAACCTGACCCATTCTAAAATCGATAAGTTAAAATTTCAGCTGGGGGGATTTTCGGAAGAGCCCGGGAGAGAGAGGGATAGCTGCGATATCGAGGAAATTAGCCTCAGCGAGGAGGAGCGTAAAAAGATCGAAGAAGCGCTGGCGGATACGGCGCTGGACGAACTAGCAAGACGAAGCCTGAAATCGCTTCTCGTTACCCAGCAGAAAAAAAGGAAAGCCAGGTTCAAAGAAGGGTGGCACGAATGTCCGGCCTGCGGGGGAGTATTTCCGGACTATAGATGCTCTCATTGCGGGTTTGACAGAAGGGAAGTTGATACTGCCTGACCGAGTCGGTAAACTTCTACAACCTGGGTTAAGCAATCTACAATTCGGTTTTTCATTCTAAGCTTTCGCGTTTTGTGAGTAATTTTTGTCTAGTCTTTTTTAGGTTAGAGTGAGGTATTTATATGTTAGCCAGTGATAAAAACCATAAAACAGTCCGGAATAGAATAGAGAGTACTACTATAATTGCAGTAAGAACACCCGAGGACCGTACAGCCGTAGTGGCTTCCGACGGACAGGCAACCATGGAAGATACTGTGGTAAAGAACAACACGAACAAAGTCAGGGTCCTTTACGGTGGAGAGGTATTGGCCGGGTTCGCCGGCTCGACGGCTGATGCAATGACCTTATTTGATAAATTCGAGGGAAAGCTGGAGCAGTACAGCGGTAAACTGGAAAGGGCCGCAGTAGAACTTACGAAAGAGTGGCGCACGGACAAGATCCTGAGGAAGCTGGAAGCACTGATGGTCGTGGTTAATTCGGAATCCCTGCTTCTTATATCCGGCGCGGGAGACGTGCTTCGCCCCGATCACAACGTAATCGGCATTGGGTCCGGTGGTTCATATGCACTCGCGGCCGCTCGAGCCCTGCTTGAACACTCTCAGCTCTCTCCGGTCGAGGTGGCCAGGGAGTCGCTCCTTCTGACCTCCTCTATCGATGTCTATACGAACGACCAGTTGTCGATTGAATCGATCGAATGGTAGGAGCTAAGGAGGAATAATGGTTAACCTACCGACAATACTTGATTCCGATAAAAAAGAATTAACTCCCCGGCAGATAGTCGATAAGCTGGACGAGTACATAATAGGTCAGGACGAAGCCAAGCGGTCCGTTGCTATTGCGTTGAGAAACAGGGTTAGAAGACAGAGGGTCGAAGGCGAGATAAAAGAGGATATAAAACCGAAGAACATCCTGATGATAGGTCCTACTGGAGTGGGCAAGTCGGAGATATCTCGCCGACTTGCAAATATAGCCCAGGCCCCTTTCCTGAAGGTGGAAGCCACTAAGTTCACGGAAGTGGGGTATATGGGCCGAGACGTTGAGTCCATGATAAGGGATCTGATGAGTCGAGGGATAGAAATGGTCCGTCAGCACGAGGTAGAAAAGGTCGAAGAGGAGGCCCGGGCCATGGTCGAAGACAGAATTCTCGACAAATTATTGCCTACGGAGGACGCGAAGGAAGAACGCGCCGAAAGCCTGGAGCGTACGAGGGACAAGCTGAAGCGTAAACTACGCCAGGGGGACCTGGACGACAGGTATATAGAAGTTTCAGTGACGCAATCGAACGTGCCTCAGGTGGAAGTTTTCTCCGATCAGGGTATGGATCAGATGGGAATCGACATGGGCAATATGCTGGGTAACATATTCCCGTCGAAGAAAGAGACCAAACGGGTGAAGATAGAAAAGGCAAGGGACATGCTTTTCGACGAGGAAGTGGACAAACTCCTCAACGAACAGGAAATCAAGCGCCGGGGAATCGAACTGGCCGAGGAATCCGGAATAATATTTCTGGACGAAATAGATAAGATAGCCGGGGATAGGCCCGGCGAATCGGGCGGAAGCGGTCCCGGAGTCTCCCGACAGGGCGTTCAGCGTGACATATTGCCTCTACTCGAAGGTTCGACGGTGAGGAGCAAACAGGGAACCATAAATACTGAAAACATACTCTTCATCACCGCGGGGGCGTTCAACGTTTCCAGCCCTTCGGACTTGATTCCCGAACTACAGGGTCGGCTGCCGATAAGGGTCGAACTTGATAGTCTCGACGCTCCCGAATTCAAGAGGATTTTGACAGAACCCAGGGACGCTCTCGTAAAGCAATACAGGGCGCTACTGGAAGTGGAGGAGCTCGATCTGGAATTCACCGAGGGCGCAATCGACGAAATCGCTCAGGCCTCTGCTAAGTTAAATGAAACCACTGAGAACATAGGAGCAAGACGACTGGAGACTGTAATGGAAAAGTTAATGGAGGAAATTTCCTTCGAGGCCCCGTCCATGGAAACTGGGGTCGAGGAAATAGATCGTGATTACGTGAAGGACAAGCTGGAGAGAATAATCGAGGATAGGGATCTTTCCCGATACATTCTTTAATTTTTCGTGACGAACAAAATTCTCATAAGGGGTGAACCTGATGAAACTTACCCTGCCGGACGGAGACGAATTAGAGGTTGAAGAAGGCAAGAGAGTAATTGATATCGCTTATGATATAGGTCCAGGGTTAGGCGACGCTACGGTGGGGGCTACGCTGGACGGTGAATTGCTGGATCTGAGGGACGAAGTCGTCGAAGAGGGTGAGTTCAAGATAATCACTTTGGATTCACCCCAGGCGGTCGAGATTATAAGGCATACCGCGTCTCACGTCCTGGCTCAGGCCGTCAAGAGTCTGTACGATGACGTAAAGCTGGCGATAGGCCCGGCAATTGAGGACGGTTTCTATTACGACTTCGACCTTCCGGAAACCCTCTCGGAGGAGGATTTCGACGAAATAAGGGATGAGATGAGGAAAATCGTCGAAGAGGAATACGAGATAGAAAGGTTTGCCCTGGATCCCGGGAAGGCAAGAGAACACCTCCTGGAACAGGACGAGGAGTACAAGCTGGAGCTTGTGGAAGAATTTGTCTCAGAGGGCGAGGAAGAAGTAACTTTTTACCGGCAGGACGGGTTCACTGATCTATGTGAGGGACCTCACCTCAGGAATACCGGTCAACTCGAACACTTCGAACTCCTCGACGTAGCCGGTGCCTACTGGAGAGGCGACGAGAATAACGTGATGCTGCAGAGGGTATACGGGACTGCCTTTGCCGAGGAGAAAGAGTTACAGGAGTATATCGAAAGGCAGGAGGAAGCAAAGGAACGGGATCACAGGAAACTCGGTCCTGAACTTGATTTATTTACTTTCCACCCCGAAGTTGGCCCAGGACTGGTGTACTGGCACCCGAAGGGCACTGAAATGCTCAACGTGATCAAGGATTTCTGGCGTTCCAAGCACAGAGAAGATGGCTACGAATTCGTTTCTACCCCTCACATCGGGAAGAGCGATCTCTGGAAGAAAAGCGGTCATCTCGACTACTTCCGCGAGGACATGTTTCCGCCCATGCGGGAAAGCAACCAGGAATACTTTCTTAAGCCGATGAACTGCCCGTTTCACGTCCAGATATATCAAAGCAGGACAAGAAGTTACAGGGATTTGCCGCTCAGGTGGGCGGAACTCGGTACCGTATATCGCCACGAACGGTCCGGAGTTCTCCACGGTCTCCTCAGGGCGAGAGGATTCACCCAGGACGACGCTCATATCATAGCGACCCCCGACCAGGTAAAGGAAGAAGTCACGGGAGTTCTTAATCTTACTTTCGATATACTCTCCGCTTTTGGGTTCGAAGACTACCAGATAGCCCTTTCGACAAAACCGGAAAAGTCCGTGGGGGACGAGGTAAAATGGGACAAAGCCACCGAAGCGCTTAAGGAAGCGATAGTCGATCTGGATCTCGATTACGACGTGGAAGAAGGCGAAGGAGCTTTCTACGGTCCAAAGATCGACGTTCACCTGGAAGACGCTCTCGGACGGTTGTGGCAGACCACCACCGTCCAGTTTGACTTTAACTTGCCGGAAAGGTTTGACATGACTTACATGGGTTCGGACGGGCAGGAACACCGGCCCTACATGATTCATCGGGCGTTGCTCGGAACCCTGGAGCGGTTTTTCGGTATTCTGGTAGAACACTACAAAGGAGCATTTCCCGTCTGGCTTTCTCCACTACAGGCGGTAGTTTTGCCTGTGACTGAGGACAACAACGAATACGCGGAGGAGGTCGCCGGGAAGATAGCCGAGTCAGGAATCAGAGTTGAAGCAAGGACCGACGTGGACGAGAACCTATCTCGCCAGATTCACGAGGCTCAGCTGGAGAAGATTCCTTACATGCTGGTGGTTGGCGACAGAGAAGAGGAGTCGGGGGAGGTTTCGCTCAGGCTGAGAACCGAAGAAGATCTCGGGCCGAGACCGCTGGATGAATTTATCGATTTCGCGAAAGAGAAGATTAGAGACAAAGCCCTGATCTGAAAATTGTCCCAGAGGTAAATTGTGTACTTGGGCAATGGATTTCCTGCTCAGTTCTTTCAGCAACGTTGTACACAATTATTTTGTTCTCATGTGCCTCATGCCCCTTACCTGGCTGCCGGGATTTCGTCTACTGGTAAGATTTTAAGGTTAAATCAGTTGCCAGGTAAGGGGCATGAGGCTTGAACTGAAAATATAGTTATCGCAATATGAGACCCCCTCGCCCTAATAGTGTGAAAGAACTGAGTAAAGTTAAATCAGTCTGCTATTGTAAAGGGCAGGGGGAGTTGTGTCATTACAGTAGCTTTTCCCTGAGTTCCTCCTTCCTGTCCGTCTTTTCCCAGGCAAGACCCAGGTCTTCTCGACCGAAATGTCCGTAAGCGGATAGAGGGGTGTATATCGGTCGCCTTAGCTGAAACTTATCTATTATCGCCGCGGGCCGCATGTCGAATAGGTCTTCGACCGCTTCAACTATCCTGTCGTCCCGCAGGTTGCTCGTGCCAAAAGTATCTATGGTTACCGCCAGAGGGTTCGCCTTGCCGATGGTGTAGGCAATCTGCACCTCACACTCTTCGCTTACTTCCGACGCTACGATGTTTTTTGCGATGTAGCGGGCCATGTAGGAGCCGGAGCGGTCTACCTTGGTCGGATCCTTGCCAGAATAGGCCCCGCCTCCGTGGCTCCCGTATCCTCCGTAAGTATCCACTATGATTTTTCTTCCCGTCATCCCGGTATCTGCCGGCGGCCCCCCTTTTACGAATTTACCCGAGGAATTGACAAATATATCCGTGTCTTCGTCGAGCCAGCGACCTATTACCGGTTGAATAACTTTGTCTATAAGTTTCTGTGCGAGGGATTCTTCATCGAGTTCGGGATCGTGCTGGGCGGCAAGAATAACCGTATCTGCTCTCACCGGTTCCCTTTCTTCGTACTCGATTGTAACCTGGGACTTCCCGTCGGGTCTTAGGCTTGTGATTTGGTTCGTTTTACGAGCTTCCGCCAGTTTTTTTGTCAATCGGTGGGCGAGTGTAATGGGCAGGGGCATGTAGGACCTGGTTTCTTTACAGGCGTATCCGTAAACGATACCCTGATCGCCTGCCCCGAGTTCGTCGTAATGGTTTTTTTTGTCTTTTCCCTCTCGGACCTCCCTTGCCTTGCTTACTCCCCGGGAAATATCGGGGGACTGTTCATCTATGCTGGTGAGCACGGCGCAGTCTTCTCCGTCGAACCCGTACTTATTATTATTGTAACCCACGTCGAGTACGGTATTTCTGGCCACGGTCGGGATGTCAACGTAGGTTTCCGTGGTGATTTCTCCTCCGACCAGGACCAACCCCGTACTAACAAATGTTTCGCAGGCAACTCTTCCCTGAGGATCCTGTTCGATTACGCTATCCAGAACAGCGTCGGAGATTCGGTCCGCAACTTTGTCAGGATGCCCTTCGGTTACAGATTCAGATGTGAAATATCTTCCTTTCATTGTTTCACCCTTTATCGCAAAATAGTAGATAAGTGTAAAAAATAAGCCTTATTTAGTCAACTAGTGCCATCCGGGGAGAACGGCGCCCAGAGTTGATAGGACCGATAGAGACCCGCGGTTGGGGACGAAAAGATTGAACCTGAGAGCTTTTTTTTATAATATGATTACATTTATAAAGGCCAGAAAGAGGTAGCTACAGGGCAACTGGTAACTGCGGTTAACCAGAGTTTAGGAAGTTTTTAATTGAATAATTAAGACCGTTACTTGCCAGAAGTTTAGATATCGAAAAAAAGGGAGGAACAATGATTGAGCAGAATTTTTTAACAAAGGATCTGCTTTCGGAAGAAGACATCAAATTGATACATAAAACTTCGATGGAAATATTCGAGGAGACGGGAGTTGAAATCCATAACGAGGAAGCGAGAGAGGTATTTGAGGACCACGGCGCCCGGGTAGAGGGAGAAAAAGTATTTCTACCGGGGAGTCTGGTCGAGGAGTACCTGGATAAGGTACCCTCGTCTTTTACACTTCACGCTAGAAATCCTGATAACAACGTAGAAATCGGGGGAAGCAGCGGAGTTCTGGCGCCCGGATACGGCGCTCCGTGGGTCACGGACATGGATGGTAGCAACCGAGATGCGACTTACGAGGATTACGAGAATTTCACCAAACTTGCTCACGCCAGCGATAATCTCGATGTGCTTGGCGGGGTACTGGTGGAACCGACGGATCTGGCCGACGAAGAAAGACACGTGAAGATGATGTACGCGGGGGCGAAGTATTCGGACAAGCCTCTGATGGGGAGTGCCCTCGGGAAGAAGAAAGCGAGGGAAGCCATCCAGATGGCCAGTATCATTATGGGGGAAGAAGAGATAATCTGCGATCGCCCTATAGTAATTACGCTGATAAACACCACGAGCCCTCTTGGCTACGACAACAGGATGCTCGAAGCCCTCATGGAGCACGCACGATTTAACCAGCCTACAGTTATTGCTTCTCTTATTATGGCTGGTTCGACCGGTCCGGTAACCGTAGCTGGTACGATTACCCTGCAGAACGTGGAAGTTCTGACGGGAGTCATTCTATCACAGATGGTTAATCCTGGCACACCGGTCGTTTACGGCTCCGCCTCAACCATAGTCGACATGAATACCGGCGATCTTGCCGTGGGAAGCCCCGAATACGCGAAGTTTATCGGAGCAACTGCCCAGCTGGCCCGGCATTATGACGTACCGTGTAGGGGTGGAGGTTCCATTACTGACTCGCTGATGACCGACGGTCAGGCAGGGTACGAGTCGATGATGACCTTTAACGCTTCAATGGGTCATGGCATGGACTTTGTTCTTCATTCTGCGGGATTACTCAAAAACTATATGGCCATGTCCTACGAGAAGTTCGTCATGGACGACGAAATTCTGGACATGGTAAATAACTACCAGAAGGGTCTGGCCGTAAACGAAGAGACCGTAGCCAAAGAAGCGATCCAGAATGTCGGTCATTCAGGCCATTATCTAAAGGAACCGTCCACCATAGAGCACATGAAGGACTTTCGGGTTCCGGCCCTGAGCAACAGAAAGGGCTTCGATTCCGAAGAAGCCTCGAAATCAACGGTCGAACGGGCACACGAGCTCTGTGAATCGATACTGAGCGACTTCGAGGCTCCACCGCTGGACCCCAAGATTGACGAGAAGCTCCAGGATTACATGGACCGAACTACCTAACCCGGTCCTGTATATCCGGCTAGTTAATCATCGCTAAATCTTGCAATAATACGCCCTAACTATGACATACGCAGTTAGCCGGACTGTCTTTACTGGGCCTGGTGGATTGCCTGGGCACCTTTTGTTGCTCTCTTTATAGCCCGAATATCCAAGGGAAGGACTATTAGAGAAACGATTGCCGCAACTCTACTACTTCCAACTCTGGCAAACTTCCTCTGGTACGGAGTTGTCGGAGGAGCAGGTATCCACTACGATATCACGGGAGCTCTGAGCGAACAAGGTCTGGAGAGTGCGGTGTTTGCCACTATTGGGCATCTGCCATTAACCCCGATACTGGCGATAGCGGTACTCTTCTTAATAGGCGGCTTCTTTCTGACCAGCGCTAACGGGGCAGCTATGGCGCTCTGTATGTGCGTCTCCGGCGAAGAAGAACCGAACAAGCATATAAGAGTCTTCTGGGAGGTAGCATTAGGAGTAATCGGAGCGGTACTGGCGGCCACGGGAAGTTTGAACGTAATACAGACTGCTTCGATAGCGACAGCTTTCCCCCTGATGATATTGTTGATAGTCCTGGTCTTTGGCACCTTTAGAGGATTGGGGCGGTACAAGGAGAAAGAGCTTGACGGCGAAGTTGGCGGTTAGACCAAAGGGATAGGTTCCTATCTCCGGATCTGCAGATAGCCCCGTGACCCCTCTCGGTCACGGGGTTTTTTAATTTTTGCCTGGACTGGTTATATAACCTGCCGAGAAAACCCACCGGCATTGACTGGGCACTGTGGCCTCGAAGTAATATCTACTAAGGTGTTTTCACCATCGTATGAAAGCGAACCAATTTTGAATATTGACTTCCTTTTTTTACTACTAGCTCTCCCTCCTTACCTGGCTGACGGATTTCCTCTACTACTGGATTTTAAAAGGATAAATCAGTTGCCAGGTAAGGAGCGAGAGCAGTTATTCAGGCCGGATAGCTAAATCCGCCGTTGGTGAAAGATCTGGGATCTACGATTGTAAACCAGGCGCTGGGTAAGTGCCTGGGTCCGAAGCTTACTCGGGAAGGAGTCTGTCGGCTGTTGATATAACTTTCGCACCTTGGTGCGGATAATTGACTTGACAGCGTCAAACTATTTTAATACTATAATGTAAATCTAAGTGGCAAGAAAGAAGGGGAACGTCCATGATAGAAGACTTAAGTCTAAAAAATTTTGATTCGTGCAGACTTAACGGGACCGGCTTCTCTTCTGTTGCCATTCTGATGACGGCTACTCACATGACGGGAGGGACTCCTTCCCTCCAATAGTACTTCTCTAACCAAATATTATTCTTCTACTTTGTTTTAGAGTTTAGTTTCTCAATTAATTATTCTACTGAATTGTCTTTTTGATATTCAGGAGGTTGTTCATGGAATGGAAAGGTGTCCTCCACCGGTATTTTGATCATTTACCGATAGAAAAGCGTAAAAATATAGTAAGTTTAAATGAAGGTAATACGCCCTTGATCAGAGCAAACAGTATCGAAGAAAAGTTAGAAGACGATTTAGAAGTTTATCTAAAATACGAAGGAGCAAACCCCACCTGTTCGTTTAAGGATCGGGGCATGACGGTAGCGGTTTCGAAGGCGGTTGAAAGGGGCGAGAAAGCCGTAATATGTGCTTCAACGGGCAATACTTCCGCGTCGGCAGCGGCCTTTGCGGCCCGGTCGGGATTGGAGGCAATAGTTGTTATTCCCGAGGGAAAAATCGCTTTCGGAAAGCTTTCCCAGGCAATGATGCACGGTGCCAGAGTCGTCCAAATAAGGGGCAATTTCGACGAAGCCCTGGAGCTGGTGCTCGAAATTTCTGAGAACTATCCGGTTACCCTCGTTAATTCGCTCAATCCAAATAGAATAGAAGGCCAGAAAACAGCGTCGTTCGAAATATCAGATTTTCTCGGCCGGGCTCCCGATTACCACCTTCTACCCGTCGGTAACGCTGGAAACATAACTGCCTACTGGAAGGGGTACAAAGAGTATTACGAGTCGGGTGAAACCGAGCGTTTACCTCGTATGACCGGATTCCAGGCGGCGGGTGCTTCACCGATCGTTAACGGAGAGAAGGTAGAAAACCCGGAAACCGTGGCCACGGCTATCAGGATAGGAAACCCTGCAAGCTGGGAGAAAGCAGAAAACGCCAGGGACGAGTCCGGAGGCATGATCGGTAAAGCGACCGACGAGGAATTGGTCGATGCCTACCGGGTCTTAGCTGACACGGAGGGGGTCTTCTGTGAACCCGCTTCCGCTGCCTCCGTCGCTGGATTACTGAAAATGGACGGCACCGGATATTTCGATCAGGGTAGCGTGTTAACCTGTACTCTGACCGGACACGGACTAAAGGACCCCGATATAGCTATCGATTCGAGCCCGGAGCCAAAGACGGTGGGAGTTGATGTAGATGAAGTTCTGGAGGTTGCCGACATATGAAGTACGTGATTGTCCAGGGAGACGGTATGGCGGATCATCCTCTTGAGGAACTTTCCGGTATGACCCCTTTGGAAGCCGCAGATACACCGCACATGGACGAGGTCGCTTCTGCCGGGGAACTGGGGGTAGTGAACACGATACCGCCTGATATGCCGCCGGGAAGTTCAGTGGGCAACATGAGCTTGATGGGCCTGGACCCGGGTAAATACTTTTCCGGACGGGCTCCACTGGAAGCAAGAGGTCGAGGGATTCGTGTGAGAAAAGATGATGTAGTTTTCCGGTGTAATCTCGTCAGTCTCGGAGAAAGCGGGTCCAGACGAATTATGGAAGATTACAGCGGCGGTCACCCCTCCACGGAAGAAGCCGAACAATACGTTAAGCTGCTCGATGAAGAGCTAGGAGTGAATGGGTTCAAGTTCTACAGTGGAGTAAGTTACCGTAACCTTTTGGTCTGGGAGAAAGGAAGGAACGAAATTGACCCCGGTGATATTACCCTCACACCTCCTCACGACATTACCGGTGAACCCGTAGAAGAATTCCTTCCCGAGGGGGCCGGAGCTGAAAGGATGAAAATAATTCAGGACCGGGCAGAGGAGATACTGAAAAGGGAAAGTAAGTCCTTTAACGGCATCTGGCTCTGGGGTGCGGGGGTCAAGCCGGACTTACCATCTTTCCAGGAGCGTTACGGATTGAGCGGGGCCGTCGTGAGTGCCGTTGACCTTATTAAGGGCCTGGGGGCTTTTACTGGTCTGTCGCCTGTGAAAGTTGAAGGGGCGACTGGTTCCATTGATACGGATTACGCAGGCAAGGTCCGGGCGGTAAAGGAAAACCTGGAAGATGACTCGCTCCTCTTCCTCCATGTCGAGGCGCCGGACGAGGCTTCGCACGCCGGCGATCTGGAGTTGAAGATAGAAGCAATAGAGCTGATAGACGAGCGGATATTGGAACCTCTGGTAAACTACCTGTCCGGCGAGGAGGACTCGAGGCTTTTGCTCGTTACTGACCATATCACGGGGATCGAGTCCAAGACGCACGAGAGAGGTCCTGTCCCGTTTGCCATAAGGGAATTTTCCCGATCGGGGGTTTCTCCCTGGAGAAAATTTGCCGAAAGAGAAGCTTCTAGGTCGGGCGAGGTTTTGAAGAGGGGCGCTGAGTTGGTCGATCTACTCATTGAAGGGAGGTAATCTAAATGGTCCAGAACGAAACTGTATTTACCAGGTCCAAAAGCGATAACGATCAGTCGGCCGATCTAAGAAAAGAATCCAGGTTTGGAATAGCCGGACAGGCCGAGACTCCCGGCGATGGTTCCTTAAAACCTGAAGTGCCATTGATCCAGCTTGGAATAGGTACGGTGGGCCGGGAGCTGATAAAGAAGGTCATTAGCTGGAATCGTGAGGAAAGCAGTAAACCGAAATACCAGTACAAAGGATTTGCTGACAGAAGTGGACTAATGGCGAAAAAAGCTGGCTACTCTGAAGAGGAGCTCGAGAGAGTTAAGAAGGTAAAGTCAGACGAAGACGAGCTGGCGGAGGTTTATGAGAATGCAACCAATAATATTGGATACCTCAAATCATTCATGGATCGCCGGAATAGCGGCGTTCTCGTTGACGTGACCGATGCAAGGAAATTTGGCGACCTTTACCGGTTGGCTCTGGACAGGGGCTGGTCGGTGGTCCTGGCAAACAAAATCCCCCTTACCACCATTGATCCCGGGGAGTTCGGCAGACTGAAGGGTAAGGGTATCCGTTATGAAACAACTGTCGGTGCAGGGCTGCCGGTAATCTCCACTCTGGATCATCTAAACCGACACGGAGAAGAGTTTAAGGAGATAGCGGCAATATTGAGCGGGTCGTTAAGCTATATACTTTCGCGGGTCGAGGTCGGGGCTGGACTGAAGCAGGCCGTGCTCGAGGCAAAAGAAAAGGGGTTCACCGAGCCAAACCCGGTAGAGGATCTCCTGGGGTACGACGTAGCTCGGAAAACAGTGATTCTGGGCAGAAGTCTCGGACTGGAGGTTTCCTTCGAGGATATCGAACTTACTCCATTGGTTTCCCTGGAGAAAGATAATCCTTCTCGGGATGAGCTGGCGTCTCTACTGGAGGAGAGAAACGAAGACTTTTGCGAGAGAGTTAAATCCGCCAGAAGCCGGGAAAATCGACTGCGTTACGTGGCCAGAATTAACGAAGAAGGAGCAACTGTCGGATTGGAGGAAGTAAGCCGGGATGGCCCTCTCGGCCAGGGAGTTAGTACTGCCAACGTAGTCATATTTCGGACCCTTAATTACGACGACCCGCCGTTGATCGTCCAGGGACCGGGAGCGGGGCCCGAAGTTACCGCAGGCGGTGTCTTCTCTGATATCAAGCGCTGTCGGGCTAGATGCAGGTAAGTGATTGAGTTCTAGCCCCGGAAGTGGAAAATAAAAAGATTAATGTGAGTTCTTTGGAACAAACCAAAACCTCGATCAAAATATTTGAAAAGTTCAAAAATATACCATATAGTATCTCTAAGTTTGGACTGGTCAGAACGCCTAAATTACTTGTACTTAAGGGTTGTAAGGTAATTTTACCTCCAGTTATTTTACTATAGATAATATACAAAGGTTGACGTAGTTCGTCGCAGAGGACCTAGTTTTATTTTACAGGCACTCCGCAGCTTACTGCTGAGCTTGTGCGGTTAAAACAGTCCAGAGAGGGGGGAGAGCAAAATTGATAACAATTAGGTACGAAACTTGTGAAAGAACTGAGTTATTGAAAACACCTTTTGAAAATTCAACTTGGTGAAAAGTTTTAAACGGAGGTGATAAGGGAGACAGGTAGTAATCTGGGAGAATTTTAATATTTGAGAAGTCCAATTTAATTTAGGAGGTAAATATGAGAAAGCTGTTTTCGGCGAGCTTAGTCCTGGCGCTTATTATTGGTTTATCGGTGGTTGGTTTTTCCGCTGAAGATACGATAAGTATAGGTACTATTCTCCCCCGTACGGGAGCTCTCGCTGCCTGGGGTCAGTTCGAGGGTCAAGCAACCGATCTTGCCGCCCACCAGGTCAACGAAGCGGGCGGAGTTCTCGGGAAGAAGCTGGTACTGGTCCACAGGGATACGAAAACAAACCCAACTTCGGGAGTAGATGCAGCAAATAAGCTGGTAAACGTAAATGAGGTTCCGGTGATGGTCGGAGCGAATTCGAGCGGCGTCAGCCTGGCGGTAGCGAGAGCAGTTGCCGTGCCAAATGAGGTAGTTCAGATAGCTGTCGCTTCTACCTCCCCAAAACTTACGACGCTAGAAGACAATGATTATCTGTTTCGAACCTGTCCTTCCGACGCGCTGCAGGGTATAGTACTGGCGAGACTTGCATATAACGATGAGGGATACGAGACTGCTTCTACGATATATGTAAACAACGCCTACGGCCAGGGATTGTCTGATAACTTTGAAAAAGCATTTGAGGAAAGGGGTGGAGAAGTTCTCGCGACCGTGCCCTACAACAAAGGTAAAGCCTCTTATGACGCCGAGATCAGGAAGGCCGCGGAAGGAGATCCGGAAGTTCTGATGCTGCTCGGGTATCCGGAGAACGGTAATACTATATTGAGGAAAGCTATAGGGACTGGTGCTTTCGAGAACTACATGGTAGCGGACGGCATGGCAGGTATTCCGGGCGTAATAGAAAAGGTTGGGGCTCAATACCTTGAAGGGACTTATGGGACAGTCGCTCAATCTCCCGAAACCAAGTCACTTGAGTACTACAAGAAGGGTCACGAGGAACTTTTTGGCTTCCCGCCTCAGAGACCCGCTTTCCTTCAGAATGCATACGACGCGGTAATTTTGGCTGCTCTTGCGATGGAGCGTGCTGGAGAGGCTACCGGCCCGGCGGTAAAGGAAAACCTGAGAGCAGTAGCCGGTCCTCCGGGAGAGGAGATAGATACTTCCGAGCTGGAACGGGGCTTCGAGCTAATCAAAGAAGGCAAGGAAATCGACTACGTCGGAGCTGCCGGACAGATGGACTTTGACGAAAATGGAGACGTCGTCTCGCCTTTTGGGATTCTTCAGGTCAAAGACGGAGAATGGAAGCAGATCAAGGTTGTAGACTAACCTAATTAGCAGGGCAATAAAAGGATATACCCGAGGGAGGCTGTCCGTCCTCGGGTATATTTCTTATTAGCGGTATGGTTTTAGACCGTACACAAGGCGAGCGAAGCTAAAGGACTATAATTAATGGGGGTTTTGATGGCCTCAAGCTTAAAAGTCGAAGGACTGACAAAGTGTTTTGGGGGTCTTGTGGCTTTGGATAACTGCTCGATGGCGGTTCAAGAAGGGACGATCACCGGTCTTATCGGGCCAAATGGGGCCGGGAAGACTACCCTGTTTAACGTAATTACCGGCTTCTACACGCCGGAAAAAGGTCGAATACTTTATAACGGAGAGGCAATAGAAGCTCTGCCACCGCACGAAGTTTTTCGTAAAGGGATCGTGCGGACGTTTCAGGTTTCTCGAGAGCTCAAAAATATGACGGTCTTCGAAAACCTGAAACTGGTTCCCGAAGCCCAGCCGGGGGAAGCTTTTTGGAATGCCTGGTTTCGCCCTATTACCGTAAAAGATCACGAGGAAAAGATCGGCCGCCGGGCGGAAGAGGTAATGGACTATATCGATCTTGCCCGGCTTAAAGACGAAAAGGCGAGAAACCTGTCCGGGGGGCAGAAAAAGTTACTCGAACTGGGCAGGACGATGATGGCCGATCCCGAACTCATATTGCTTGACGAGCCCGGAGCAGGCATCAATCCCACCCTGATGAAAAAATTGTCGAACTACATCATGAACCTCAAAGAGGAACAGGGAATAACTTTTATGCTGATTGAACACGACATGGATCTGGTCATGAAGCTGTGTGACCCAATAGTGGTTTTAAGCAACGGGAAAAAGTTGATGGAAGGAACCGCGGCAGAGGTTCAAAAAGACGAGGAAGTCCTCGATGCTTATCTTGGGAGGTAGATTGAGATTTTAACGGTAGAGGACGTACATTCCGGTTACGGAGAGATAGAGGTTATCCACGGAGTATCGATGGAAGTCCGGGAGGAGGAGGTAGTCTCTATCATAGGGCCTAACGGATCGGGTAAATCCACGCTGATGAAGACGATATTTGGCCTGCTGAAGCCCATGGAAGGCAAAGTTTGCTGGAACGAGGAAGATATTAGTGGCCTGAAGCCAAATCAAATAGTCAGGAAGCAGATGTCTTACGTGCCTCAGACTTCGAATATCTTCCAATCGTTGACGGTTACCGAAAATTTGAACATGGGAGCTTTTATCAGAGAAGACGACTACAGCGATAGGATCAGGGAGATATTCGAGATATTTCCACAACTGGAGGAATATAGAAACCAGTACGCGGGAAAACTCTCCGGAGGCGAACAACAGATGGTAGCCATGGGGCGAGCTTTGATGCTGGAACCAACCATCCTGTTACTTGACGAACCCTCCGCCGGGCTGGCGCCGAACCTGGTAGACATGATTCTGGAGAGAGTTGAGGAGATTAACCGAACCGGTGTCGCTCTATTGATAGTAGAGCAAAACGCGAAGGACGCTCTGGAGATTTCGGACAGGGGCTACGTACTCGCGATGGGAAGAAAGGAATACGAGGATACGGCCCAGGGCTTACTGGACAACGAGGAAGTCGGGGAGCTCTATTTGGGCGGTTAAAGAGCTTGGACCTCTACCGTAGGTCGATCAACCTAGGTTACCAACTTTCCTGTTCTGTGTTTATTAGGGGGAATTAAATGAATTTCGTAGTCAACGGATTAATTTTAGGCAGTATAATCGCGCTGGGCGCGATTGGGTTGTCGTTAACTACCGCTATCCTTAACTTTTACAACTTTGCTCACGGGGCCAGTCTTCTCCTCGGGGCGTACATGGGTTACACGGTTTTGTCCGAGTTCCTACCTCGTCTGGGCCTTAGTGGGTCTACATTTCCCTATCTATCGTTCGGATGGCAGATGATCATAGCTATACTTGGGTCAATGGGTCTTACAGCTGTGATCATGATAGCGATCGATCGTTTCGTCTACAAACCTCTTCGAGACCGCGGTAGCGGACCCTTAATTCTGGGAATGTCCTCCTTGTTTATGGCGCTGATGCTCAGGAACCTGGTCAGGACCATCTGGGGCCCTAGCGTACACTACTACTCAAACGAAATTCAGATGGTCCAGGAATTCCCCCTGGGTATCAGGATGACACCCGATCAGATATTCATAATAGGGTTGGCGATCTTACTGGTTATATTGACTCAACTATTTCTAAAGCGGACTAAAATGGGTCAGGCGATGAGAGCCGCCTCCGACAATATAGACCTGGCGATGATCACGGGAATTGATACTGAAAAAGTGGTCATCTGGACCTGGGGTATAGGTACGGCTCTGGCGGCGGTTGCGGGAGTCCTCTACGGGATTAATGTCCAGCTTCGCCCGATGATGGGTTGGTATTTTCTTCTCCCGTTGTTTGCCGCGGTTATCATCGGCGGGGAGGGAAATTTTTACGGAGCCCTTGCCGGAGCTATGACGGTTGGAATTGCTCAGGAAGTGGGAACCCCCCTTCTGCAGAATATGTTCGACTCAATTAATATTCAGGTATCCATGACGGGTTACAAGCCGGCGATTGCCTTTGTACTAATGGTAATTGTTCTGCTCGTCAGGTCATACGGGGAGGAATAGATAATGAATGTGTCTGGTCTGCTCGGATATTTTGCTACTTTTGCGATTGCGGCCGGGGCTTACTCCATAGCAAGCCTGGGACTTAACGTTCAGTTTGGTTACACGGGTCTGTATAACTTTGGGATCGCCGCCTTCTTTGCCACCGGGGCTTACGTGGAGGGAATAATTACGGGCGGCCCGAGTATGGAACACCTGGGAGGATTTGACCTTCCCGTATTGGTCGGCGTTATTGCTGCGATGGTTGTATCCGCTATACTTGCTTATATTATCGGTATACCTACTCTAAGATTGAAGGGTGAATTTCTTGGTATCTCCTCTCTCGGAATAGCCGAAACTATCAGGTTGATTATTACCAACGAGAAGTGGCTTGCGGGGGGCGTCTGGGGACTGGGAGATATACCTCGCCCACTTGGCAACCTGGTCGGTCCAAAAACTTACAACTGGGTATATCTCGGGCTGGTTTTAGCCGTCGTGGGAATAATTTACTTCCTCGTTCAGAAGATCGTAAAGTCTCCCTGGGGCAGGGTATTGAAAGCTATCAGGGAAGACGAGGGAGTGGCGGCTGCCATGGGGAAGAACGTGTATAAATACAAGATGCAATCGCTCATTCTGGGGTCGGTAATAATGGCCGTAGGCGGAGCTTTCTACGCTCATTACGTCGGCTATCTTTCACCCGAGTCGTTCCGCCCCCTGATGGGCACGTTCATCATTTGGGCGATGTTAATGGCCGGCGGAAAAGGAAACAACAAGGGCGCAATTCTTGGAGCGTTCGTGGTCTGGGGCGTTTGGACCTTCACCGAATTTTTTGTAAATTATTTGCCCTCGGGACTTGCTTCCCGGGCCGGATATATAAACGCGATATTTATCGCGATACTTTTCCAGGTCCTCATCAGAATTAGACCTCAGGGGATATTGGGCGGAGAGTGAACTGAGTTGGGGTTTTGTTTGTAAAAGATCGGAAAAAACTACTTCTCAGTTCTTTCAGGGCTATTCGGAAGCAAGGTGGAGATTACTAGGATCACTATATTTTTTAGTTCAAGCCTCCTACCTCTTACCTGGCTGCCGGGATTTCATCTACTGGTAGAATTTTAAGGTTAAATCAGTTGCCAGGTAAGAGGCAGGAGGCATAGGAAAACAAAACAATGATGTACGAGGCGGTGAAAGAACTGAGCTTAAAAAAGCTTTTCTACAAGCCCCGTCTCTTGGGGCGGGGTTATTGACTGGCCAGGAATTACGGAGATTGTTCTGAACCAGCCTACGGGCCTATGAAAAACAAGAATTTTCGAAACTTTGGTCCAAACTAAAGTAACCCAAACAGGCGGTAGGCGGTCCCGAATATTTGCCGCTGAGTATAGCTTTAACACCTTTCGAAATATTTGGCTATAATCCCTACTTGAAATATTCAAATGGTATTATATAGTAAATATTGGATTTGAAATAGGAGGCTCCATGGTAGAAAGAATCTCTAGAGAAACCTTACAGGAAAAAGTCTACGAGTCCATTAAAGACTCAATAGTAAAGAACGATCTTATGCCGGGAGACGTCCTTTCAATTGACTCCCTTGCTGAGGATCTCGGGGTCAGCCCGACGCCTGTCAGGGAAGCCCTGGCAAAACTGTCGGCTCAGGGCCTCGTGGAAAACGCCCGGAACAAGAAGGCGCGAGTTGCGCCGATATCCGAGGAAGACATACTCCAGACATACGAGGTTAGAAAACTACTCGAGCCGTTTGCAGCTAGCAAAGCCGCGAAAAAAATTGCCGAGGATTCTAAACTAAGGGCTGAACTGGAAAGCCTCAGGAGCTTAGCTCAGGAAATACAGAATGAAGTAGACGACGAGCCGCTAAGTTCGAGCCAGTACGAAAATTACCTGGAAGTTGATCTGGGGCTTGAAGAGACGATAGAGCTGGCTCTGGGGGATACGTTGTTGAACAAGATGCTCAAACAGGTCAGAAACCATTCACTGAGAATTCGGTCTTTTACCGAAGCCAGCACCGACAAAAACGTCCCCGAAGTAGTCAGGTCAAACAACGAAGAACACCTGGAAATAATAGATAGTATGCTTGATGAAGGTCTCAAAATGGTCCGAGAAGTCGTGAGGGAACATCTTGAAAACGCGGAGAGCAGAACCCTGGAG
>JAGXKX010000050.1 GCA_018335015.1 Candidatus Bipolaricaulota bacterium | reverse complement strand
ACAATAATTATAGTTAAACAGGATAATTGAGCGTATAATCTAGCTAAAACTACGCGAAAAGGAGAAATACAATGAGCATCCGAACTACCAAAGACGAACTTCGAAGACAACGAAACGGGGTGCTGCCTCTGACAGCGAATTCGCGTTGCTTTCCTATGACCCCTCCCCCTGGAATGGCGAGCACTATTTTACTATAACGCGGGAAGTACCTGGGAAAGAAAACGTCAAACCGAGTGGAACCTTTCTAACCAGGGTATTCGAACTGCCTCACAAGGAATCCGTCAGCTGGGTCGAGGAGATGGAAGATTACGTAAAATCCCGGGGCGAGGAGATGGATAGGCTTTATTTTTACTACATGACCTGCCCAAAGTGCGCGGAGTTCTACGGAGAAAACTTCGTGGTTGGGTTTGCTAGAGTTAAGTAAATATAAAATAATTGGATAAAGTCAATTGATTCGTGGGCAGAGTTCAACTCTACGGCAGTCATTCATCCACAAACATTAAAGTTTTTCCGAACGGTCTCCCGAAAGGACCTCTGCAGAATTCAAAGTTCAGTGGATTTTAACCGGACACTGTGTTATATGCAGGGCCGGATCGGCAAGTATCTGAAACATAAAGGACCCTGCGACAGAAACCGAGGTATGTGTCCTGGAGGAAGGGAAAGGTCTACTTAAAGTAAGGGGAATTGGAGGGGCCCGGGAAGGGTTAAATAGATTGCTCAAACACACTAATTAATCCGGCCTAACTCATCCCAGAACCAAACTTACCCACCCACTGAATAACAGTCGGACTTAGGTTATAATGATTTTCCATTATCGGAGAGAAGTGGACCATTTGTATCCACTCGAACGTTACTACAAACAGGGAGGTAAAAAGTGGGTAAAGAAATAACAATAACCGTCAACGACAGTTCTTTTCAGGGAGTACTAAATAATACAGAGATAGCGAAAGCCATAGGGGATACATTGCCGATTGAATCGGACCCCAGTTTCTGGGGTAACGAGATTTACTTCGATATTCCCGTGAACATCGAAGAGAACGAAAATCCAGAACTGGAATTAGAAATAGGAGACCTGGCCTACTGGCCGGACGGTAACGCGTTTTGCATATTCTACGGTCCTACACCCAGCAGCAATGATTCAGAGCCCCGGCCAGCTTCACCGGTCACAGTGGTGGGAGAGTTAACCGGAGACGCCACGGCACTCCGTGAATTTGATAGAGGAAACGTAGAAACGGTCAAGATCGAGGAGGCAGATTGACTCAAGCCGAAGGGCCGCCTTCGGTACCCCAGGGGCATGCTTTGATGCATATCCCACAGACCATGCTTCCGACCTCGGGATCGTCGGCGAAATCCTCCAGCTTTCGGGCGCACCTGTCAACGGCGAAGTAGAAGCTCCGATCCCGGGGATAGTTCTCGAATCCAGAGTCCTCGAAAGCGTCGACTATACAGGCTTCCAAGCACTTCGTACAGCCTCCGCATTTATTTTTCACCGGTCGGCCCGTCTCCAGTTCCAGATCGGTCAACACGGTGGCCCATCTCACCCTGGGACCGTATTCCGGGTTTATCAACAGCAAGGATTTACCGATCCAGCCCAGTCCGGCAACCCTAGCCACAGCTTTGTGTGATATGAAGCTTTGCCAGTGCCCTTCGTCCGCGATCTTCGAGGCAGGTATTGACTTAGCCCTGGCCCCTGCTTTCTCGACAAACCTCCCAAGCTGAAATGAAATTCTATCCAGTTTATCGTTGGCCTGCCGGTACTGGTAAGCGTATCGGGGCCTGGAATCGGGTAGTTCGTCGATCACAGGGTCCGGAAGCTTGACCCCTACCGAGATCCCTCTGGTGAACCCTTCCAGCAAATCAGGAGGAACGGTCGGATAATCTCGAAGGTCCTTGAGATCACCAACTCCGACCCGATCAGCGCCCAGTTTCCTCGCTTTTTCTTTCAGATCTCTTGTATAGTTCATGATTACAATATTATTGGCTAAAGAGGACCGGTGGTTCAACTTAAAGGAAAAAGAAGTTCGCAAAACAGGTAAAACTTTTAATCCGGCACCTTTGTCTCCAGACCGAGCTAGGTCATAACTTTCGATAACGCAGGTTTTAATTAATAATTTATTTAATTTACCACCTACAGGTACAAGTACGAAAGTAAGTTATCAAAAATTCCATAAAGCTGATCACTTTTTCGGGCGGATGTTGACTTCCGATCGCTAATCGATAAGATACATGCAGTCGGGTTATAAAAGCTGACGAATTATCCCGGGTTTTTCCTGGGAACTTTATTAGCTTCCTCTTTGAGTTAAATCAGGAGGTCATATTGAAGTTTCCTTTAGACTTCAACACCAAAAGGGTTATTTTTGTTGCCTCCGGATTAGTATTAGTCGCGATCGGCTTACTCCTGTATTTTTTCGCCTTCAAGGGGTCGAGCCCCGAAACCCCAGTAGGTCCGGATACCCCCGAGGGTCAGCTGGCTGTATGTTTGAATGAGCAGGGTGTCACTATGTACGGCCTGCCCACCTGCCCCCACTGTCAGGAGCAGAAGGATAAGTTCGGCGACTCATTCAAACACGTCAATTACGTGAACTGCTCCGAAAACCGGGACAGATGTTTGAACCAGGGCATAGAAACCGTCCCAACCTGGATAATAGACGGTGAGAAGATCGTAGGGCGTCAGGAACTCGAAGAACTGGCAGATGAAGCCGGCTGTGAGTACCCCTAGTTCCAGTACGGGTTTTTAATTTCGCACTTCTCTGCTCGACTATTGAGTAACGCCCGGGTTTAGTCCTCCAGTTCCTCCGGCGTTGCTTCCTTATCCATTATGACGGTAAGGTTTGGATGCAATTGTAAAATAGAGCCGGGCCAATTTTGATCTACGGGGCCCCGGAGAACCTCTTCCAGTGCTCGTTTTTTTTCATCCCCAGAAGCTAATAATAACACCTTCTCCGAGTGCATTATCGTCCGTATACCCATAGTCAACGCCTCATCCGGTGCCTCTTCCATTCTCTCAAAATTTTGTCTTGTCGTGCTCTCCGCCAGGTCTACCAATCTAGTTTTGCTTCCCCAATCTGCCCCCGGCTCGTTGAAACCGATATGTCCATTAATCCCTACTCCAAGTACGATAAGGTTAATCCCCCCGGCTTCCTCAATACTTTCTTCGTATCTCTGACATTCTCTTTCTGGGTTAACGGCTTCTCCATCCGGTATATTTGTGTTTTCATCTTTCAAATTGACCTTAGAGAACAACCTTTTTTTCATATAACTGTGGAAGCTTTCCTCGTGATCCCGTGGTAAATTATAGTACTCATCCAGGTTAAAGGTAGTTATCTCGGCAAAGTCCAACAAATCATTGTCGTAATAGTTTACTAGCTGAGCGTAAGTTCCCACCGGAGTCCTGCCCGTGGGCAAACCAAGAACGGACTCAGGCTCTCTCATAATCTGTCTGGCAATAATATTTGCCGCTCCGGAACTCATCTCGCCATAGTCTTCTTTTATTATTATTTTCAACTTAATCACCCGTTACGCCGTGAATAGTAGGAGTTTTTGCGAAGTTCTGTGGTAAAAGACCTTTAAATTGCGTTTTTACCCCCCATCTCGTTCATAAGCGATCTCGCCACCCAAAATGGTATACTCAACCCGTATTTGATCGTCAAATACCGTCAGATCTGCATCCGTGCCTTGTTTTAAAGTTCCCTTATTCTCCCCAACTCCGATAAAATTAGCGGGGTTGAGTGTGGCCATTTTAACTACCTCTAACAGGTTCAGGCTCGTAAACTCAGAGGTATTTTTCACGGCTTTATCCATTGTTAGTACGCTTCCTGCGATAGTTCCGTCAGGTAATCGGGCCACATCCTCTTCCACGAAAATCGATCTATCACCCAGAGTATGTTTCCCCGGGGGCATTCCGCTTGCAGAAATGGCATCCGTTATCAAACAGACCCTATCCAGGGCTTCCGCTCTTGTAGCCAACCTAACCCCCGCCGGATGCACATGGTGTCCATCGACCACGAGACCAAAGTAAGCCTCGGAATCCAGGGCAGCCCCCACACAGCCCGGCACCCTGTGATGGAACCCTTTCATTGCGTTATATAGATGAGTAAAACCTTTGGCTCCTTCACCCAGAGCTTTCAAGCATTCGGCGTAACTGGCATCAGTATGACCGATCGAAGGCACGGAATGAATAGATGATAGGTCTCGGATTAACTCCGGAGTTTTAGCTACTTCGGGGGCAAAGGTGTGCACTTCAATACTTTCTTTTACTTCCTCCGTCAATCGCTCGAAACTTTTTTTAGAATAAGGTTTAATGTAATTTTCATCATGTGCCCCTCTTTTTTCATTCGAGATGAACGGGCCTTCAACGTGAAATCCCAGACAATTGTTTATATCAAAACTTTGAATCGCTCTCATCGATTCGTTCATAAGTTCGATGGGATTTGTAATTATGGTAGCCAAAAAAGAAGTTGTTCCATGCGAAGCCCAGAGGTCAGAAAATTTCCTGACTCCGGAGGCCCTCGGGTCCAAAAAATCTACCCCTGCCCCCCCGTTTACCTGTAAGTCGAGAAAACCCGGGCTTACGTAAAAACCTTCGGCTTCAATTACTTTTTTCTTCCCGCGATATTCCATTTTTTTCCCGGAAGGTATAATTTCTTTTATCTTTTCTCCTTTAACCCTCAGATCACCCTTGAGTATTTCACCTCTCTCGGGAAAAATCAACTTGCCATTTCGGATAATTATGTCGTTTTTCATAGGTTCGCCCCGTGGTTTAGTTACAAAGTTTGTCCGCCTTAAAATGCCTCCAGTTTCGGGAACACTTTTGCCAGAGCCTGATAGGTTTCCCTGTATACTTTCGATAGTTCCTCGTACTTCCGACTTCTAACACGGTCGGGTTTTATCCTAGAGGTAACTTTTACCGCCTGATCCGTGGCTCCCGCGATACCCGAAAACATGTCCAGGCCGACTCCGGCCAAAAGTGCCGCACCAAATGGCGAAGGGTCATTGACGTTAACCAGCTGGACCTCACGACCGTAAATATCAGCCTGTATTTGGTTCCACACCTGACTATTGGTTGCTCCGGCACCCAGACGGATGTCGTCAATTCTAGTCCATCGCTCCGTGACCTCCAGGGATTCTTTCAACGCCATCGTAACTCCTTCCATAATCGATCGTATCATTTCCCCTTTTCCGTGGTCAGGCGTCAAACCCAGGAAACCACCCTTTGCCCTGTAGTCCATATGGGGATTACCGGTACCCATTAGATAAGGGAGGAAAATCAAACCGTTGGATCCGGCCGGGATCCTTGCCGCTTGTTTGCTCAGCAGGTCAAAAGAATCCAATGAGTTCCCCTTGTCCCCAACCAGATCCTCCACCTTGGAAACCGAATCCTTAAACCACTGCAAAGATAAACCCCCAGATGGAACAGTCCCCAGAGTAAAAAATCCCTCAAAATCCGGCGTGCGAAATGAATACAACTCGGTTAAAAAGTCCTCTCCCAGTTCTCCGACGGGAACCAGTACTTGACCCGCCGTGCCTATCGTGATCGCGGCAGATCCTTCTTTCACAGCACCGTTACCTATTAAACCGGTCGCCAGATCACCACCCCCTACGACCACGGGAATCCCCTCCGGCATACCCAGTTCGGAGGCTACCTCTGGTTTAAGCTCCCCAGCTATTGAAGTTGAGTTCGCGATGGAGGGAAGCATCTCTTTCCTTATCTCGAGCTGATTCAAAATTTCATTGCTCCACCTCCCCTCCTGAATATCGAACAACAATGTACCGGAGGCATCCGAAGGGTCCGTAAAAAGGCTTCCTGTGAGCTTGTAATTGATATAATCTTTAGGAAGAACGATTTTCCAGATTTTCTCGAAAATTTCGGGGCGATTCTTTTTCAACCAGAGTACTTTTGGGGCGGTAAAACCTGATGAAACTGGATTACCCGTAATTTCAGAAATTTCCGGAACTAACCGACTAATACTCTGGCTCTCCTGTTTCGCTCTGGTGTCCGACCAGATCATGCATGGGCATAACGGAGACCCCTTTTTATCCAGAAAAACCGGGCCATGCATCTGCCCCGTTAACCCTATACCTGCAATTTCTCCCGGATCGATATTGTCTCCATTAACTGTATCGGATAGAACTCCCTTTACCGCTTCCCACCATTTAGACGGATCCTGTTCAGCCCAGCTTGACTCGGGGAATTTCGTGCTATAATTGTCTAAGGAACTGGCGGCGACCAGCTCTCCCCGGGAATTTATTACCAGGGACTTTGTTCTTGAAGTTCCAACATCCAGACCTATGAGAATAGACATATACTACCTCCGGGACCAGGAAATCTAGCTATTTTGTTTGCCGTAAAACCTCACTCGGAAAGTTTTCGTCTCACCCGGTTTGAGAATAAATCCCGGCTTTCTATTGGATATAAGAAAGCCCGGATAGGCTCCAAGGGTGTCTTCGTAGCTGGGTCCCCAGGAAAGAACTTGCAGTTCATTGTAGCTAATACCACTGTCCCATTCCTTGACGAATTCAATGTCTTTCTGCGGATAATAAGTTTTAAATTTAATCCCTTCTACGTCTTTAAGGGCAACTGAGAATTTATTCTGGTCCTCGAAATTCTCCCATTTTTTCCAGGGTTGAGGCCAGTTCAAAACTTCCCCTTCTTCTCCGGTTACCTCTTCGGTACCTCGGGGTAGAATTAATTCAGTACCCGCTCCCAGCTCCTCGCCCGCGGCAACAACCAGCTTATCGCTCCAGTCAATATTTTGTTCTCTCCCAGTCGTGTTTGAGAGTTCGATTTTAAGATAGACTTTGGGGTCGTCCGGTTTCACCTTTAATTCGGCCTCGTAGTCGAGAGGAAAGTCGTCACCCTTCTTGAAAATAATTACCGAACAATCGGTCGATGAAGCGTCGTCGTCAATCTCGTATTCGAGATCGTACGGCTGATTGGCTCGCTGATTCCAAGGATAAGACGTGTAATAACCTCCAAATTCCTGGAAAAGGCCGTCACCTAGCTCCAGAGGCATGGGTGAGGTCTCGTTGTAGACCAGGGACACCTCTGCCGGTTTGTAATAATAATCAAAGATTAGCCTACCCCGATTCGGAAGTGATGTAACCTCCATAACGGAGTTTTCCAGAGTTATAAAATCGGGGTTGTCGCTGGTGGAAGCCAGCTCAGCCGCCGGCGCCACGTAGCGCCCGCTAGAAACCGACACTCGACAACTTTCATCCGTGGAATTACTATCTGCCAGGACCAAACTGCCCGACAATAAGACAGCACAAAAGACGACCAAAACCAGGCCTGATAAAATTACTCTAAAACTGCTACTTTTCATATTGCCCCCCTATTATTTGATTGCACCTTCCATAAAACCTTTAATGAAGTACTTGGATAAGGGCATAAAGAGCAGGAACAACGGTAAAAAAGTTAGAACGGTGCCACCAAGTAATTGCCCCCATTCGATGTACTGATCCGCTGTATACATCCCAATACCCAGCGGTAGAGTCTTGTTAGCGTCGCTCGACACGAGAATCGATACGAAAAGATATTCTCCCCACGAACTTACAAGGGCATAAACTCCGGCCGTGACAACGCCGGGCGCTGCCAGAGGAAGTACTATATAGAACATGGACTGAAGTCGACTTGCTCCGTCCACTGACGCGGATTCTTCAATTACTTTGGGTATTGAATCGAAGAAAGACCGGAGTAACCAGGTAGCAAAAGGAGCCGCCAGTGCCGTATGTATAAGTATAATTCCTATTAGACTGTCTACCATGTGCATTCTAGCCATCATCTCGTGGACCGGCACCGCCACGAGTACGGTTGGGAAGACGTAAATGAAAAGCATAAAACGAGCCAGAACGTCCTTCCCGGGGAAATCAAACCTTGAAAGCCCGTAGGCTCCAAGGGAAGAAATTATCGAGGAGAGTAAAGCCGTTCCCAATCCTACTATAAAGCTATTTAGAATATATCTGTAAAAATTCTTTATACCCAGTTCAGAAGCAAAAAGAGGAATATAATTAGCAATAGTCGGGTTGTCGGGGATCAAACTAACGTTACCGGTCAGTATTTCCGACGAACTGTGAAACGAACCTACCAGCACCCAGACAAAAGGGGCAAGACAGACGATCATAAAAATCGCCACGGCGATATACAGTAGCGTTCTCTTGACCAACTGGTTTGCCCTCAACCTAATCACGCTCCACCGGCTGCCACAAAAATTTAAAGTAGAAAACACCAAAAGCGACCAAGGCAACGACCATGATGGAAGCGAGGGCGGACGATTGTCCTAGCCGAAAAGTCTTGAAGGCCCTCTTATAAACAAGTAACGGAAGAGTGGTAGTCGCGTTGCCAGGTCCCCCCTGGGTGGTTAGCCATATCTTGTCGAATACGTTAAAGTTCCAGACGAAGGCCAGGAACCCCATAAACCCTATCATTGGACCGATTCTTGGAAAAATGAGATATCTAAATAACTGGAACGAACCCGCTCCGTCGACTTTCATTGAATCGTACAAATTTCTAGGAATGGTTTGCAGAGCCGAAAGTATTAACAAAGTGCCAAAAGGGATGAACTGCCAGGTCTGCATCCCAATAAGCGTCGGTAAGGCTATGGAAGAATTGCCCAGGAAATTTATCGATTCGCTGATTAATCCCAGATTAACCAGCACCTCGTTAAAAATGCCAAGTGAGGGCTCCAGCATCCAGCGTCCTAGAATAGCGACTATCACGCTGGGCGTAATCCACGGTATCAACATTGCCGAGCGGGCAAAAGTATTCCCGTAGAACTTCTGATCGAGCAAGATTGCGGTACCAAGGGGAATACTTAACTGAAGAAAAAGTCCCAGCCCTGTCCAGATAAGGGAATTTATTGCACTTTGCCCCACAACCCCGTCTCTAAATATCTGGAAATAGTTACCCAGCCCCGCAAACGTGAATTCTATCCCGTAGCGAGTTTCAAAAAACGACATCCTGATGATTGAAATTGCAGGGTAGATAAAAAACAGACCGATCAACAGCATTACCGGCGCAAGATAAATTAAACCTCTATATTCTTTACTCATGATGAAAGCTCAATATCGTAGTTATCGCATTTAACAGGTAAAGTAATGCCAGCTGGGTTCTTTCCAGCTGGCATTACCTAAAGATACCCTTTACTCAGAAAGTTCCTCGATTCTCTCTTGTCCCCATTCTGCCGCTTCTTCGGGGCTCTTGTCCTCGATAATCAACTGCTGAGCCACTTCGGCAATTGCGTTAGCCCCGCTTACTGCGCCGATACCCTCGTTGACCACTTCTCCGTGGGTAAAGCCGTAAAGTTTCCCGTACTGTACCTCTTCGACCGCAGTTTCGTTCACGGAAGGATACGCGTAATAATATTCACTATCCCAGTAATAATCTGATTCAGCGGTGGCTTCCGTTACGGGTAGAAACGACCCCGGTTCCTGACCTATTGTAATAATTGAATTTATCTCCGGCTGCATGACAAACTTGATGAATTCTTTGACTTCATCGAGAACGCCGCGTTCTTTGGCGGACTTAAATATCATAATGCCGTTAGGGTAGAGGATCGTGCTCCGCTGACCTTCCGGAGGAGTAGGTAGTCTAGTCGCTCTGAGGTCGAGATTATCCGACTTGTAGAATCTTCGCTGGAGACCACCAAAGTAAGGCATCATAGCTATCTTTCCTCCGGCAAAGTTCATTTCCGTCTCGCCCCAGCTCCATCCGGTAGCTGACGAAGGCGAATACTGCCAGAGCTTTTTGTAGGTTTCCAGCGCTTTCACCGTTTCCCGAGTATTAAAGTTCACGTTACCCTGCTCGTCGTATATCTGGGCTCCGTAAGTGGTCATTACGGACCAGATCTGCTCCTGGGCAAGCAGGGTCTTCGAAGCGGTAAGGCCTATTCCGTGAACATCAATCTCCCCATCCCCGTCCTTATCTACTGTCAGTTTCTCTGCGTACTCGAGGGTCTCTTCCCATGTACTGGGGGGTCTAGTGGTGCCAACGTATTCTTTTAGCATACTAGGGCGGTACAGCAGGATCATATCCATCGTCCATATGGGAACACCCCAAAAATGCCCGTGGTGCCTGTACACCCCTAAGTTATTCTCATAGTAGCTGTATCTTTCATCTATGTCCTGGACTACTTCGTCCACGGGGATAATTCCATCTGCCTGATAGGCAACGAGATTTAAATCGGGAATGTCAAACTGAAAGTCCGGAGTAGTTCCGGATTTAATTGCAGATATCGTCTTTTCGAAGGCATCTCCCCAGGAGACCACCTGTTGCTCGACTGTGATGTTGGGATGGGCCTCGTTAAACTCATTTATAACTTCCTCAAAAGCTTTAACCCGGTGGGAAGGGGCTTCGTGATGCCAGAACTTCAGCTCTACTTCCTCCTGACTCACCCCGGCAACTGACATCAGGCCAAATATCAGGACAAGAATACTTGATGATATTAAGATTTTATTTTTCAATATATTCATTTTGACCTCCCAATTTTTTTCGTTAGAGATGCTAACTCGGTTTGAATCGGACCAGTTCTATTAAATTTCTATCACCTCCCGGTCTAGAAGTAATCCACTCTGCTTTTATATTTTTCAAAGAGCTTCTCGTTGCGCGAATCCGCGCCATCCAGGTTGCTGCTTTTAAAGACAGGTGGCTGCTCGCCCTTTTGGACCATAATTTCAGCTGTTCTCGCAAATATTGAATTAAGTATTAAAGCCCCCGATATTGTCGAGGTAGGCCCCACTTTCTGAGGTAAACCGTCCACATTCAGAGCAGCGTCACCCGGAACCCCTTTGTTATCTATAACTAAATCCGCTATCTGGTATAGCTTCTTTCCGCTCGGGTGGGAAGTTTCCAGGAATTTCGTATAATCCGTACTGGTGATCGCAATCGTATAAGTCCCTTCTTTCACAGATTCAAGGGCCATTTCAACGGGGACTGCATTTACTCCGGAGTTTGAAATGATGATGATTGTATCCTTTTCCGAAATATCATAAGAATTCCATAGAACCTCCCCGTACCCTTCCATCTTTTCTAATTTAGAATACTTAGTACCATTATGAAGCATCAATCCCTCGTCCAGCAAAGCATTAACCGGGGCAAATCCACCCGCCCTTCCAAATACCTCTTCAGCCAGGATGTGAGAATGTCCGGTCCCGAAAACATGAACCAGACCATCATCAGAGAACGTGCTGAATATCTCTTCGGCGGCAGTCATAATTTCTTCGAGTTCTTCCTTCTCTATACGCGCTATAACGTCCTTCACTATATCGAAAAAATCTGTTATCGCACCGTTGACCATTTGACCCTCCTGTTATCGACTCTTATGCAAATAGCTGCCCTCCCAGTGTCAACCCAAGCCAATAAGTCTGGATTTTAAACAAAGCCTGGATCAGGTTCACCTCAAAATCTACACCCACCATTTTTCGTAAAAGTCAATCAATCATATAGTTGTCTATACCACTTTTATTATAAATATTCTTTCGTTCCTGTCAATTATACTAAACCAAAAAAGAGTCAGTTCAATTGGATCTCAGACCATATAGGAAGAAAACTGGCAGGGAAATAGAAAACTCAGGTGCAAAAGTAACTATCTCCTCAACTCGACCAGCATCTTATACCGGTCTCCTCTGTAGGTAGAGCGCGCCAACTCTATGGGAGTTTCTCCATCAGTGAGAAAGGTCAACCTTTCCGTGGTTAACATTGGGGACCCTTTTTCTACGTTCAGTACATCCGCTTTGAACTTGCTGGCCAGGTTTGCTTCCACTGACTGTTCTGCCCTCCCCAAGTTTATTCCGAACTCTCTTTTTAGTGTTTCGTACAATGAACGGTCTTTGAAATCAAACTCCTCTATCCCCGGGCAGAATTTATTCCGCAGATGACTGGTTTCAATCGCAAGTGGCTCGTTGTCGGCAAGACGAACCCGTCTGAGCAGAAAGACTTTTTCGCCCGACTGTAACATCAGCTTATCGGAGAGCTGATCTTCAACAGTAATTAGTTCTTTATTTAATACTTCCGCTCCAGGCTCCAACCCCCTATCCTGCATATCTTCAGTAAAACTTGTTAGCTTCGAAAGGGCCTGGCGTAGCTTTGGTTCCGCCACGTAAGAACCTTTGCCCTGCTCACGATAGACGTATCCTTCGGATTCCAGTTCGGTTAGAGCTCGTCGGGCCGTCATTCTCGAAATTCCGTGCTTATTTTCCAGGTCTCTTTCGGAGGGCAAGCGTTCGTTTGGTTCGAGAACACCGCTCTCTATTTTTTCCTTGAGGTTTTCCTTTACCTGATAATAAAGAGGCACCGGGCTCTCTTTGTTAACTTTCGCTTCTTTCAACTGTATTTCCCCTTAACTCCGCTTCTTTGTAAAACAAGCCACGTCTACGAATCGAGAGGTTCAAGTTTAAATTTTACCCACCAAATTTCATCTTATCTTAAATCAAATTACTCGGAATGTAAACCAAGGCACTCAAGCAAGGAATTAAAAAAGTTAAGGGATACGGATAAGTTATCGTTTGCCGAAAAGAGTTTCTGGGTCGTTATCTCCGGAAATTCTTCGCTCGGAAGCAAAAGAGCGGTCTCGAGCTATAATAGTCCCAAATTCGTAATATTCCCTGTACGGGCTGGACTTTAGCGTTTATATGCATATAATCACATAAAAGCATATAGAAGAGAGATATGAATTTACGGGAAGCTGAAAAGTTGCTGGGAACTCTGGCTCACGAAACCACTATCCAATAACCGGAGGTCATCACTATGAACGACGAATTAAAAGAGAAAG
>JAGXKX010000049.1 GCA_018335015.1 Candidatus Bipolaricaulota bacterium | reverse complement strand
TTTTTACACATAAAATGCTACACTATCTCTACAGTGGCAGCCTGCTTTAACCTTAAAGCTTTACCAGTAGAAGTAACCCCGGCAGCCAGGTAAGGGAGGGAGGGTTGACCCGGGCTAGGAAATTTAGTCCAGCGGTGGTGAAAAGTCCCAGTTTGGAATACTTTAGAAAAGTGTTTTCACGGAGGCCGTTTCGTGATTTTCTCGAGAAAGTAGAAGGACGTTCTCGAGTCTTTCCTTAACCTCTTCTGAGTGGGTGATCAAGAATATCTGGGTAAACAGGTCGTCGATATTTCGCAGGGCCTTAAGGATATTCTGTCTGCGTTGCTGGTCCTGACTGCCGAATATTTCGTCCAGGACAATGAAGTTAATTGGACGGCCTGAGCGACTTGCTACGAATTCGGAGATTGCCACCCGGAGACAAAGATTGGCAAGATCGGTTTCACCACCTGAGAACCTATCCAGAGGATAAGGCGTTCCATCTTCGAAAACCCTAACGATATAATTTTCGTCGATTGTTAGCTTGCTGTACCGCCCGTCCGTGGTGCGTTCCAGCAGGTCCGAAGCTCGACGGGATAGCACGGGGCGAATACGGTTAAGAAGATCGAGCCTAAACTGGTCAAAGTAGTTTGACACTCTTTCTAACAGGAGTCTTTCTTCCCGCAACCCCTCGAGATTTTCTCTCTTTTCCTTTTCCCGACTAAGCTTATCCTTCAGATGCCTAATTTCGGTTTTCAGTTCTGCAAGCTCCTGGCTCTCCTCCGTGTATTTGTCCTTGATCCTGTCTTTTTCATCTCTCAATTCTTTTAGGTCTTCTCTGAGTGCCTCAAATTCTTTTTCATCGAACGCCAGACTCTCTATCTGTTCTCTTACTTCTCCAAGTTCCGATTCGCTCTCCTCAAGTTTATCATCCAATTCTGCTAAAATGTCCTCTACGTCAGGAATACGTTTTATCTCAGCCCGAAGGCCATTATGGGTCTCGTAGTCATCTTTTAAGTTTTTCAGTTCTCGCTTGGTTTCTCTGTACTCCTCTTCGTCGAACTCGACCTTCCCGATATCTTCCAGCTTACCTTCCAACTCTTCCCGGGATTTTTCGAGTTCGTCTATTCTTTCCCTAAGATCATTTTTCCGATCCGTTAAGGAGATCCTTTTGTGGTCTTTTTCTTCGAGGCCCTCGATGACCTTATTTAACTTCTTTACCTTCTCCTTTACCTCTTCCAGTCTCTCAGTGACCTTGGATTTTTTCTCCCGCAGTTCTTTGATGACTTCTCTGCCGTTCTCTAAGTCTTCTCTGTAATGGTTTATTACCGTGCTGTAGTCGTCTTCCAGGGGTCTTTTACATACCGGACACTCCCCTTCCGTTCCGAGATCTTTCACGTTGCCCATTTTTTCTTCTAATTCTTCCAGGTCCGACTCGTGTGACTCTATCGAGCTGTCAATCTCGGCAAGTTTGGTTTTTAAATTCGTGAACTCTTCATCCCTTTCCTTTTTTTCGGCTTTTCTTTTTTCAAGTTCATTCGGGAGTCCCTCGTAGTCCTTTAGACTTTCCTCCACTCTATCCAAACTTTTTCTCTCTTTCGCCAGACTCTCCTTTATGGATTTGAGCTTGGATTTGATATCCTTTCTATCTCGAAACCTGTCCTTCTTCTCTTCCAGTTCCTCTTTTTGCCTTTCCAACTCTTCGTACCTATCAGCTACCTCAGCCAGTCCATCGGCTTTGTCTTTTTTACGCTGAAGCTTTTCGAGTTCGGTTCGCCTATCCGTTATATTTTCCTGAATGTTATCTATTCTTGCACGGAGATTTTCGCGCTTCTTTTCAAGTTCGTTAAGTTCTTCCTTGCGTTTTTCGAGCTTTCGGAAGTTGGTGTCCTTCTGGTCTATTTCTCCATTTAATTCTGCTAGGTCTTCTTCGAGAGAAGCTACTCCCTTTTCAAGATCCTTCCTGTCGGCTTCTTTACTCTGCAGGTTTTCCTCAATTGTTTCCAGGTCCTCGAGCTGTTCTTCCAGTGCTTCGGCTCTCTGGCGTTTATTTCGGGCATCTCCATCAACTTCGCGCCTTGCTGATTTTATCCTATCGATATCGAGGAGCTTGGAAAACAGCTGTCGACGCTCCTCGGAACCACCAGAGGAAAGCTCCCTTACCTCGTTCTGCTTGGAGAAAACACTTCGAAAAAAAGAACTTTCCCTCATGCGAAGCAATTCTTTCTCTACGTACTGAGTAACCCCCTGGAAGCTTTCCACTACTGTCTCCCCGGAACTGGATATATAGGCTCTGGGAGAAAGGCTATTGCCGGTCATCTTTCGTTCCAGTTCGTAAACTTCTCCGCCCAGTTCAAACTCCATTTTTACCCGGCAGGTAGAAGAATCAGAGGCGGTATCAAGTCTTAGGTCGTCTCGTGTAGTCCTTAATGCGGAACTGCCGTAAAGGGACCAGGAAAGTGCCTCCAGAATAGTTGTCTTACCCGACCCGTTAGGTCCGAGGATACCGATTAGCCCGTCGGGAAATTCGAATGTCTGTTCGTCAAAACAGCGAAAATTTTTTAGCTCCAGTTGCCTGATTTTCAATCTTCGTCCTCATCTCCGAGTGCTATACCGAGGTATTTCTGTCCCGTTTCTATCAGTTTCGCAGAATCTAGGTCGTCCGAAAGTTCAGCCCTGTTTTTCATGAAATCGGAAAACTCGGTCCTTAGGTCCGAGAACCTCAATAAAGAAGCGTCCCTCTCTAATTCGGAGGGCCCGACGACCTTGTAACTTGTCTCAAACGCTCTGTCGCGAAGATCGTCGAGTAATCTCTCTTCGAGCAGTGAATAGGAGTTGTCGTCTATACCGGTTATCTTGAGTGAAAGAAGGCTACCGTTTATATCTTTATCCTCCGGCAACCGGGATTTGATCTCATCCTGGATTTCTCGAACGGAAAGGTCTTCGCCTTCTATCGTATTGAGTGTAATAAACTCTCTAGTTTCAATTAATTCCTCGACGTAACTAACTTCATTTTCTTTTAAATATACCCGAACGAAGCCGGGCTCGTAAGCTGATTCGTTGAAGGAAAATCTTTCGGGGGCACCGCAGTAAACCGCTTTGGTGGTAGAAGAAAGGTCCACTTCCATACGCTTGTGGTAGTGCCCGAGAGCTACGTAATCGAAACCCCTATTTTCGATCAGATCTTTGTCTACATGGTGTTCGTTAAATTCTCCCGAAAAGACACGGCCCTCGAGAGTTCGGATTCCGGCGTGCAGTACCAGCACGTTCCAGTTATAGCTTTCTTCAGGTTTTAGGTCCTTTATTCTTTCGGAAAGCTTTTCTTCCGTCGGTTCGTCCGATAGAGCATGTATCATAGTCCCGCCTACAGGTATCTTTCGGTATCCGGAGTCATTGCTACCAGGGTCGGACGTTACTGCCTCGATATGTGAGAGCCTGTCGAGAGCCCGGGTTATAGTCCCGGTAGTAGAGATCTTTGGCGTGTCGTGATTTCCCGCAATAAGAACCGTGGGAATCCCGGCCTCTGAAAGTCTAGAAAATTGCTCGGCAGCTAAATTTACGGCGCGATTGTTCGGACGAACGTTGTCAAAAAGGTCACCGGCGTGGAGTACCAGATCCGGGTCTATCGTCAGGACACGATCAACTAAACTGGTAAACGCGTCGTATACGTCCTGCTCGCGCTGGTTGATACCTGTTTCGGGGTCGACTCTGTTAAATTCTCTAAAGCCAAGATGAGTATCGGAAAAATGGACAATATCCATTCATATAACTCCGGAGTAGAACTCTAATACGCCCCCAGGACAAGGTAAGCCCCGGAAGTGTGAGTCGGTTGAGTCCTCTTAGTCAATTAGTCACAAGTAATTCTGTCAAATTTATCCAGAAGGATCAATGTTTTAAGGGTCAAAATTCCGGTCCATTCAAGTTCAGCTCTTTCCCACTCGGATTCGAACTGGCCCCACTCCCAACCGGGTTTTATTACTCCGTCTTCGTTTAAACTTTCAACGAGGAAATCCAGATTCTTTTCAAGCGTATTTTCGGATATACCAAATCTTGGAGTTTCCGGGCTTTTAACAAAATCAACTGGTTGGGGAACGTAGTTGGTCCATTCTGAAGGATTCACGCAGACCAGTTGATCAACTGCTTTGACCAACTGGTCTTCGATTTCTTTAGCATTTTTTCGAGGGAGAGTCTCGTACAATTTTAAATAACAATAGACTTCGTGTTCCGATTCAAATTTTTCGATATTGTTTATCCTTCGAATGGCGGTTTTTACTAATTCTCCGGTATCAATTGCGTCAGAAAAACCGTTATACCGTAATCCATAAGAAAGTATTTCTACAGTAGGATTACCCCAGAATTCGTCCACCGAGGCTTTACCCGAGTCCTCGTCGTAGTGCCACCAGGGGGCGTGGGGATAGTCATTTATCTCCGGTGGTACTGAAAACCAGCGGCCGGCTTCCCCCTGGAAAGAACTCTCCAGGTAGTTAATTGCTGATTGAACGATATCCTCCGCAATTTCTGAATCCCCGCCGATTCTCTTCAGGTGCTGGAAAGCAACTGTAGTGGTAATCGGCGAAGAGTGGGGCAATCGCAGATCCGGTTCAAGTCCGTGACCAAACCCACCATCAGGATTCTGGTAATTTTTTAACTCGAGCAGGGATTTGCCGGGTTTATCTCCGTTAAAGACCTGGTTGTAAGTATTTCTTTCAAGTGCTCTTGCGGAATGAAGCACGAAGTCGCTGGCTTCATCAAATGATTCCGAAGGTAGGGTTTTTGTTCCCATAGGGTACTCCTTTTAATCCCGTAGTTGTGAGGCCTCGCTAAAGACCGAGATTCGAACATTGAAAGTAGAAAGTTCGTGTGGTTTTGGAAGAACTCTGGAATTTCCCAACCACTACTCACTTCTTTTGGCTAAAAATCTAAATATTACTATTAAATTTTACTGTATGAACGGACTGATATCCATCGAGCCCGTCAGGAGGGGCTGGTTAACAAACTAGCTTGCCGTTAATGAAGTCTTCTGTACGCTGGTCTTCAGGAGCATTGAACATTTTTTCAGCCGTTCCCCCCTCGACTATATCTCCGTCAAGGAGAAGATAGACGCTTTCACCGATTCTTTTTGCCTGATGCATGTCGTGAGAAGCCAGGAAAATTGTGGTTTCCTGAGACCGGACTTCCCTAATTATATCCTCTACTACCGCCGTGTTTCGGGGGTCGAGGTTTCCGGTTGGCTCGTCGAGAAGAAGCAGTTCTGGTTCTGTAACGAGAGACCTTGCCAGGGATACCCTCCTGTGTTCCCCGGCGGACAAAGACCTAACTGGGCGGTCCTGCAGCCCTACGAGACCCACCCGGTCCAATGCCCTGCTAACTTTCTCCTCGACCTCTTCGAGGTTGCTCCGCAGAAAAGGGACTATTTCTTTGGTTTTACCCCAGAAATGATTTAAGAATCCCCCCCTTGTCATCATTCCGTACGCAACGTTTCCGCCAACACTCGAGTCAAATAAAGCAGGTTCCTGAAATACGAACCCCATTCTCCTCCTGAGGGCAAGGTGATCCGGGTTTTCTGTCCTGAATACTTCCTCGAATTCGTGAACCACTTCACCCGACGAAGGTTTTTCCAGTAAGTTTATTATTCTAAGCAGTGTAGTCTTACCGGCTCCGCTGGGCCCCATCAGTACGGATATATCACTTCGAGAAAGATAAAGATTTACACCTTCAAGTACCGGAGAATCTTCTTCGTAGTAAAAGTCCAAGTCCTTCAGTAGAACGATCGACATTGTTAACTCCTGTGAAAATCCAAACCGGTTTATATTTAGTACCGGGTTCCGCCACCACGGAGACGCTTCACAAACAAGTTAATAGTTAGCACTATCGCCAGCAACACCAGGCCAAGGGCAAGAGCGGTGTCAAAGTTTCCTTTTCTCGTTTCGACAACTATAGCCGTCGTCAGTGTCCTGGTATAGGAGATATCGTTTGACCATACGATATTGCCACCTACCAGTATAACGGAACCGACTTCGGATATTGCCCTGCCAAACCCCGCAATCAGGGCGGTAATGAATCCGAACCTTGCTTCGTAAACTATCGTCCAGATTCGTTGCCACCAGTTCGCTCCAAGGGATTTTGCCGCGTCTACCAGCGTATCTTCGACGGAATCAAGGCCGGAAAGCATTACGCCGGTAATTAGGGGAGTTATCAAAACGGATTGAGAAATTATCATCGCCGTCGGGGTCCAGAGTAATCCGAACCCTCCAAAAGGTCCGTTTTTACTAAGTAAAAGCAATACGAATAGCCCGACAATAACCGACGGGAGTCCCATTCCGGTGTATACTAGCAAGCTCAACGCGTTACAGCCGGGAAACCGGAAGAAGGAAACTATAAAAGCGATCAGACCGGACAAGACACCGCTTAGTACCAGCGCCCAGAGTGAAACGGTTAATGAAACACCGATAATGCTGTAAAGATACGGGTCAAAGCTAATGAGCAGATCAATCGCGGATCGGATTGCGTCGAAAAAGAAAGTCAGGAATTCCATAGATAATTTACCCCTTGAAAACTGCCGGTGCTCACCTCAGAGTCCTTACGATTACTTTATGAAGTCCTCGGGTACGTATTGAGCAAAGTTTGGTTTTTCGCTCAGAGCGTTCGGGAAGAATAGCTGTTCGCCTTTTACCCTGTGATTTCCAACTATCTCCTGACCCCGAGGAGACGTGACGAAACCTATGTAAGCCATCGCCATTGAATAGTTAACGGATGGGTATTTTGCCGGATTTACGGCAATTACCCCGTAAGGATTCATTAGAACTTGATCCCCACCTTTCACCGGACCCTGGATAAGAATTTCGAGGTCGAGATTGTCCTTCATCGACAGATAGGTACCTCTGTCACTCATCGTGTAAGCTCCCATTTTATCCGCCTGGACGAGAGCGTCACCCATACCTTTACCTATCTCGAGGTACCATTTTCCGCTGGGCTCTACTCCCGCAGCATCCCATATGGAGAGTTCCTTTTTGTTTGTCCCCGAATCGTCCCCTCTAGAAACGAACTTGTCCCCGGAATTCGCAATCTTCTGGAAGGCGGCGGCAGCCTTACTCATTTCGGAAAGACCGGCAGGATCATCTCCGGGACCGACTATAATGAAGTCGTTATACATTAAGTCGCGCCTGTTTACGCCCCAACCTTCCTTCATGAACTCGTCTTCGGCGGGCCTGGCGTGAACCATTATTACGTCCGCGTCTCCGTTTTCGGCGTGTCTAATGGCTGCCCCAGTCCCCACGGCGATTGTTTTAATTTTTACGTTGAACCTTTCTTCAAATACAGGGTTAAGCTCACTTAGGAGCCCTGAATCGTAGGTGCTCGTGGTCGTTGCCAGCACCAGCTCCTCCCGTGCCGCAAGGACCTCACCGGAGAGTCCTGACAGAAGGACAAGGGCAAAAACAAAAATCAAAAGGTAAACTAGAACCCATTTTGAGTTCCGAGTGATAGACAATTGTATTTCACCATTGAGAACGTATGTATTTAAATAAGTGTTGCATTTTGACCACAATGATACAGATGGCAGTGACAAATGTCAACGTTCCAGTAAATTGTAAAAGGCCATTGGTTTTCCTAACGGAAGGAAAATAGCTTTAGAACAAACAGGTGCCCTCTGACCCTTACCAGGCCGCTGGATTTCGTCTACTGCCGCGTTTTAAAGGTTAAATCAGTTGCTAAGTAAGGGTCAGATGGCAGTTATTCGGGCCAGAGGGAAAAGCCGCCATTGGTTAAGGAGCTTAGGTAAAAATGAAGTCTCTGGCCATAAAATTAATCTGTTAATCTTTCACATAATAGTTAAATGACCGAGGTCCCTGATAATTAAGTCCTGATTACCGGTGCCGTAGCTTTGAAAGTAGCGAAAACTTTCTTTCCCGGCACAAGATCCATCTTCTCGAGCGACGTGTCGGTAATAGCTACTTGCAGGTTAAAACTTCCACAATCAACCGCAACTAGGTTATAATTCTCGTAATCCTCAATATTCGAAACGGCCCCTTTAATGGTATTACGAGCGCTGCCGGAGGAAAAGGCTTCGTCGGGTAAGTGTAGCGTGATATCTTCGGGACGTAAGCCGAGAAGAACCTCGTCGGCCTCCGGTTTTTCCACGGTATAAAGCATCCGGTCCCCGGCGCTAATTTTAGTTAGGTCGTCCTCCTTGCCAGCCACCACCCCCGATATCCAGTTCCTCGTCTCTTGGTCGCCGTATTCCGTGATAACTTCTTCCGGTACGCCGGCAAGGTTCAACAGCTTGGTCCGGTCTATTCCCAGTTCCCTGGCGATCTTAACCACTACCTCGAGGTCAGGCGGTGGTCTCTTCCCTCGTTCGATTCTACTCAGGTGCGAGTAGTCGATGCCGACTCTGCGGGACAGTTCACGCAGGCCGATTCCCTTTTCCTTCCGGGTCTGCCTGACCTGTCTGCCAAAACCACTTCTTTTTTGAGTCATCTTTCCCTTTTTCTCACGAAAAGGTAAGAGCTAACGATACGCCATTTGGGGACAATAACACGAATTTTCCAGGATTTTTTAATAATCTTACTCAATTCCGGATTTCCGTTCCACTGGTAGATTACGGTTTTGGTATGGCCAGATCTGCCGGTCCCTGACCCGATAGGTTTGCTTCAGGGAATTCCTCCTGGATAATTTCGTGAATAATTTGAGCGTACTTTACTTTTTCCCTGGCAAAGTCAGCCAGAAATTCAGGGTCAGTCCAGGGTTTATACATCGCCGCTCCCCCCGCAGCTAGTGCCTGTCCCGGCTCTATCTTGAAATAACATGGAGCCGAAACTCTGGCAAGATCGGGCCCTTCGTAGAAGCGAACGAACCCACCGTAGGATTCCGCTAGCATGATATGTATATCTATCGGTATGTCGATCTCCTTCCTGATCGAAGCAAACTGTGGGATAGTCAGATCCCCAAGAGGGTTGAAGGTATCTGCTCCGAGGTCCTCCAGAAGGGTTCCTCCAGCCGCGGATCCGTGTCCGGCGTAAATAGAAACCTTAAAAACCACGTCTTTCGGAATTTCACCCTCTGACTGCATCCGGGTTAAGATTTTCAACAGACCTTCATCGGTTACCAAAAAACCCCTAAACCCGAGGTCTATGCCCCTCATGATATCGGCAATTATGGAACGCAACTGGTCCGTGCCGCGGGATCTAATTCCCGAGATAGCTCCTTCGGGGTTTCTTAGTTGGGCACCTGTATCCCAGCCTCTCCGAGGCCCCGGTGTTAGAATGACCTCCATCTCCTCTTCGGCAGCGAGCTGAGCAAAATCTTTGAGCTCTTTTTTGTCCAGCAAAGTTGCGCCCATTACAGTTGAAATCAACCTATGAATAGGAATATTACGTTTATTGTGTTCGTCAACCAGAGCTTCCAGAACGTTCGGCCTCTCGACGCCGGATATCTCCATCCTATACCAGCCGCCGTCAGGAAATCTCTTCCCGCTCGTCGGTAGTTCGTAAGCGTCTCTGCCGGCAAAACCAAGATTTTCGAGTGCTTTTTCCGCCCTTCTTAGGCTCATTGTACCCCCTTTATGAGACAAATTCTCAAAAAAACCCGATAGAGATAACTCTATTGAGAATATACAATACTTTTGGGGTATTTAACAAACCAGGTGCAGTTAGGTGAGTTCGTGAATAACCCTCCTGTTCCAAAATAAATTCATTGCGCAAATTAGTTTATTGTCGAGTTGAGCAGGTTAGAACGACAGAGGTATATGAGATTTTCGCCTTCCCCTTTTTTAATGGTGGGATTAGTGAAGATATCGATTCCGGTAATCCCCGATGGTATCGGGGATTACAATTTTTCATAAGCGCGTGAAAGAAAAATACAATTACAATTTATGAAGGCTGGCTTCATTTATACTGGAAACTCTGCGATTTTCCTGGCTGCCGGATCATTTTTTCTGCCGACTTTAAGGTTAAATCAGTTGCCATGTAAGGAGCAGGGAACAGTCATTCGTCCCGGAAGGATAAATCCGACGGCTGATGAAAGAACTGTGAACAAGTTTTTTGTAAAACGTATTAACTTGCAATCTATAATGATTATCCTATGATTGTTATATGTAATTAATACGCTATCAAAAAAAGGGAGGTAAAGATGGCGAAAAGGAACGTAGAGTTGATCGAAAAAGCCGGTATTGATCTGAGCGAACTGATAGAGAAATTGATAGACGCCGCGGCGGCGGAATTCACTACCTATTATTATTACACTAACCTCCGGACCCATACTGTAGGGCTTGAGGGAGAGTCGATAAAAGAGATAGTGGAGGACGCCCGACTGGAAGATCGGAACCATTTTGAAGCACTCACTCCAAGGATCTACGAGCTCGGAGGGAGCCTGCCCAACGGCATAAGGGAATTCTCGGATAGGGCTGCCTGTATGGACGCTAAATTACCCGAAGACCAAACGACAGAGAATCTCCTTGAAGTCCTGCTCGATGCCGAGAGATGCGCCGTAGGTGTCTACACGGATCTCTGTGACTACACCCAGGGGAAAGATTACAGAACTTACGAACTTTCCAGCGCGATACTTCACGAGGAGATTGAACACGAAGCCTGGTTCGAGGAACTTCTTACCGGGGAGCCCTCAGGGCATTTCCGAAGAGGTAAACCCGGAGTAAGCCCCTACGTATCGAAGTTCATTCAGAACAAGTAACTTATAACCAATTAGAATTAGAGGAGCGAGTGTTAATCCTCGCTCCTCTAATTTTATTTCCAAGAAGAAGTTATAAATTCAAATCATTCCACTTCTTCTAATTGAGCCCTAATCTCTCCCGCAGGGTTAAGTTCCGTATGAATGTTCAGGTAAATTTCCCCCGATAAGAGCGCATCAACTAGTTCATCGGTAAGAGGTTGGTCGTCCGAGTTTTTCCAGGTACCACTAACAAAACCGCTATTGCCTTCAGGTGCAGAGGTCGGAGCAGATTCGATTTCTGGTTTTCCGAAGACCGTCCTGACGGGGGGTCCTTCCTCTCCTGCGTTACCTCTATGGAAGTGGGCCATAGTAGGTCTGTCGCTCAATCCTTTATAAGCAATAGAAAATTCCAAAAGATTATTATCCCGATCCAGTAAAGCTATGGCAAAACCCGAAGCTGATGCAGGGGTTTTCTCTTTTACTCCCTGGACTTCCGTCTCCGCTATTAGCCTGGCCCGGAGGAGGACCGGTTCGCCGACAGGAACTCCTTCCACTTCAATGGATTGAGAGATGCTTCCAAATTGATTACACACCCCCCGTACTTCGATGCTATCACCATTCCGGGCGGCAAGTTCGAATACGTAACTACCTCCATCACCGGCCTCCTGTTCGTCGTAGTTTTCTTCGAGTACCTGATTGCCGTTTTTGAATACCGTTAACTTCTCGACGTAATGATTCGAGGGATTACCGACTCTATGAGTTATTCGAACGGTTAAGGTGTTGACTTCTCCGGCGTAGTCGAGTTCCATACTGGAGGGTGGGTGAGATTCCGCCGGAAGGGAAATTACGAGCAGGGGGAGGACCAGCGCGAATGAAAAGTAAACCAGACAAGAGTTCCGGAGTTTTTGGGGGAAATTATTAAACATATTATACCTCCTGGGTTAAATATTGACTATTTCAGTTAATTATACTAATCTAATGGTATAATGGAAATAATTCGCAGGATCGCTTATACGTATTTTCTCGGACTACCGATTATCGCTTATTTGGGAATCTTTTCATATTTTCTATTGATACTTACGGCACTCGTGATGGTTTTGAACAAAAAGCGGGTCACCCGGTTTCCTCTTAAGTATCATAGCCGTTTAGCATACCTGACAATACTTTCCGCTACAGTCCACGGAATAATGGCCATTTCCGTTTATCTCTGAAGTTAAAACACGATAGGATTTGGCATCTATGACTACCAGAAAACAGCGATCAAAGATCGCTCACGAGACTGTTGAGGTGCTCGAAAGTGGTCACTACGAGACGGAAGCAGGGAAGTTAGTAGATATAGAATCCGAGTTGAAGTACGCGGTAGAAAACACCAAATTATACCGGCCAAGAGATCTCGAAAGAATACAACTCCGTGGAGATTACCCCGGTCCTCTTTCCCTGAAAGTAACCAACGAAAGAACTCTCGAGGCGGCTAAAAGATTAGAAAACCCGGGGACTTCTGACCCTTTCGTTCTAAATTTTGCCTCGGGACGGAATCCCGGCGGGGGATTCCTAAACGGTAGTGGCGCTCAGGAGGAAAGCCTTGCCCGGGCAACTGGTTTGTACCACTGTATATCAGATGTTACCGAGTATTATCAAAAAAATAGACAATCCGATACCGGCCTTTACACGGATAATATGATCTACTCCCCTCGGGTGCCGGTTATTCGAGACGGTGACGGGAATTTTCTTGAATCGCCATTCAGTATTTCCATATTGACCGCTCCCGCCGTTAACAGGAAGGCCATCGAAAAGAACGATCCGGAAAGGCTGTCAGAGGTCAAACCAACGATGGACGATAGAATTAAAAAAGTCCTTCTTGTAGCCGCGGACAACAACCACAGAGAACTCGTCCTGGGGGCCTGGGGTTGTGGAGTATTCGATAATGACCCCAGAGTTATCGCAAAATTATTTAGAAAAAAACTCGAAGAAGGAAAGACTTTTAACAGCGATTTCGAGAAGGCGGTATTCGCTGTCCCGGACGAGCCTTCTGTAAGTAACTACAAAGTCTTCAAAGAGGTCCTTGAAAGTTGAAAACTCAGTTCTTTCACCACTATTCGGAAGCAAGGTGAAGTTCACTAGGATCCATATATTTTTTAG
>JAGXKX010000132.1 GCA_018335015.1 Candidatus Bipolaricaulota bacterium | reverse complement strand
TTGATTGTGTCGCCGTCATAGACTTTTGTTAATTGAGATGTAACCTCTGCTGTTTCAGGATATGGTGGGTTAGTTGGGAAGAAGTATGACAGTAACGAGCGTACTTTTGAAAGCCCCTAAACCCATATTGTTTCTTCTTACCTAAAGCCTGGAAAAAACGAGCTGAAGGTCACCCGTATTAACGACTCTTTAGAGGTGAGAAATAGTTTTCCAGCAGGTGTCATCTACAGGCTAGAGGTAAGTATGAGAGAGGTGGATGCAATAACGAAGTAGAGAACGGTTCTGAAGACTGTACTTTCGCACGTTATTCTGCTAAGGTGATTGGTAAAATTGCAAATTAATCACCTACTTCCACCCCTTCAGCAAACTGCCCGCTGCAGGTGTTAGATGCGGTGTTTTCCGTCCCGTTCCCCTGGAGATAACTTGAGGCTTAGACCCCTGGTGCAAGGAACCTTTCCAACCACGGGAAGCGGTCAACCGGCAGGTGCAACATTTTTGACCCCTGAACCGCCCTGAGGAGCAATTTGGTTCCTACCTTCTTCGCGCTCGACAAAGCCGCATGGGTCCAAAGATCACAGGATAACCCGATAAACCCGAGGAAGAAGACCGAAGAAACCACCACGATCAGAATAACAAGGGACAATCTTAGTTCCCTTTGCATTCGAACCACCCCTCCTCGGCCAAGTGAGTCAGACCGATCCAAACAAGCTCTCTGTTCTGGCAAGGGGAAAAATATGACCTATTCGTATTCGGTAGGTAGGAATGGAGTGAATCCGCCGATTTGGAAGATTTTGGGAAGCGTCAATAGGTGGTGACAGATATCCCCAGTTCCAATTAAAGGTTAGCTGGCCGTGGACCGGATATCAAACCCCCCGCCCCAACCTTCTGGACGACCTGCTTAACGGCAGCAATCCGGTCAGACCGTCTCTAATGGAGGAGAAACCTACCGATCGGGAAAGACGGATAGTGCTCCGTTCCGGGCTGGAGGACCGGGCGTTGGAGAACTTAAAAGGATCGGAGCTGGCCAGGGAGCTTGACAGACACATATAAAAGGAGGCAAGGTGGTCCTAAGTAAGTCGGCCGGCGAGAAGATTCAAGCTGTAAAGCCAGAGTGCGACAAAAAATTGGCGGTAAAAACACTGTGATTTATAAATTTAATTCTTAATTTAATAATTTTAATATTACACTTGACTAATTTAATTATTAGCTATATAATACCACAGAAGTTAAATCGCAGGAGTGTGATGATTATGGCTAACAAAATAATCGGCCAGTGTCCCGTATGCGGTTCCGATATGAAAGTTACGGAGCTAGAGTGCTCGAACTGTAATACCAAAGTCAGCGGCAGATTCGATCTTGGTCAATTCGCCCAGCTGACGCCTGATCAGCTCGAGTTCGTCGAAATATTTATCAGGCTCAGAGGTAATATAAAGGACGTCGAAGAAGAAATGGGAATCTCGTATCCCACAGTACGGAAGAAACTGGATGATGTCATAGAATCGATGGGATACAGCCCGGGCGAAACAGCTGACGAAGAAGTCGCTGAGAAGAGAAACAAGGTACTGAATTCGCTGGACGAGGGCGAAATTGATTTTGAAGAAGCTAAAAAGAGATTACAGGAACTTTAGGAGGTATTCCCATGAGTGAAGAACGAAAGAAGGTACTCAAAATGCTGGATGAAGGCAAAATTGACGTCGAAGAAGCAAACGAACTACTATCCTCGCTGGAAGAAACTGAGCAAGGCAGGGGAGAACCCGAGAACGAATCAAAGACGGTGGACAAAGCCAGTTTTCTGAAGATTCTCGTAATTGAAGACGGCAAAGAGGAAGTCAATATAACACTTCCGACCGGTCTGGTCAAGTTTCTGGAAAACCTAGTTCCGGAAAAAGCCCGGGCCAAGTTGACGGAAAAAGGAATCGACCTGGGAAATGTCATAGACAAAATAGAAAAAGGGTCCTTCGACGGAAAACTCGTTGATATAGAGGACGGCAATAGTCGAATCGAGATCAAGCTGGGCAAATAAACCTGCTCGAGTGTCAACGCTCTGGATTTTTTATCGCTTCTACTCCCGTATCGCCACCAGTGGAGGCTACCACCACGTCATCTATACCTCTATCCCGAGCAAACTCTTCCGCTATATTTAGTACTTCGGTGGTGTCGAGTCCGTCGCTTTTCCGCATCGTAAAAACCCCCCTTTTTAGACCTGTATAAGAGTATGTTCATGATATTGTAGAAAATGAAGGAGAAGAACCAAAGTTGCTATCTTTACTTATTGAGCTGCTTCTGTTTACAATAAACTTCCAGTAGGGACTTAGAATTAGAGTAGTACGAAAATAGGGTGCAAAAACCGATTAACTACTCGACCGGGATATCGAGGTGCTAGTTTGAGTTAACCTTAATTTTTGTAGCTTTCGCAAAGACTGCAGGTGGAAGCTAAGAATTACCGCCCATGGTTCTAAACTAACCCAAAATTAGGGATACCTCCCCCCTTCTTTTGAGGTTAAAAATGATAATTCCGTGGGACATACTTTCTTTTCCTTATTGTAAGTTACCTCGTTGAGTGCTCCGGTTATGCTACCCCAAAATCCTACTGCTTTTACGTCTTCTTCGAGGGCGCACATTTCTGTCGAGATCATTACTCCGTGGCCGCTGTTCCTGGCTATTTTATTACCCCGGATAGTTGCCTCGATATTGCTCGGGAGAAGGTCGTGTTTATAGAGTACTTTCCCGCTTAGTTCCTTGCCGGCATAACGGCTCCAGCTCGAGACGAAGATACCGGATCCCCCGTTTTGAACGATTTTGGAGTCGGTAATCGTGGCCTGGCTTAGATCTTTTAGAGTTACTCCGTTACCCTCGTTATCCGTGACTACAGAGCCCTTAACCCTAACTTTGCCGGCGCCAATAACGTGAATACCGTCGCCCTGGAAGTTCGAGATCGACGTATTGGCTATTTCCGCTTTCGCTCCATCCGCTAGGTAAATTCCGGTTCCGGAGTTTTCTTTATCTGACCTATCATTGGTTCCTTTAAATAAGCTATCCTCGACGGTTATTTCGACCTCGGCCCCACTATACTCCTCGCCACTATCCGAGCGGAGTTTCCCCATCTGAAGGCCAGTAGAACCACTATTGATCTTCGAGCCCTGAATAAGTGCGTTAATTGAATTTTCGGTTGGATAAATTGCGACTTTACCTCTCTTGAACACGGTATCCGCAATTTTTAGGTCCAGATCTTCTTTCTGATTGTTCATCCGGTCCGTAAATAATAGTAACCCGGATTCTCTAAATTCCTCCTCCTGGGATATTGTACAATTTATGATTTCCAGCGCGGACTCGCCGTGGATAATAGGTGGACGGTACGCTTTGGCGTAAGAAGATATGGTTAAATTCTGTAGTTTAATTAGACCCGCTTCTCCCCTGGCAAAG
>JAGXKX010000131.1 GCA_018335015.1 Candidatus Bipolaricaulota bacterium | reverse complement strand
TCGACTACAGCCTGGTAAAGCGATGCCTGTTCAGGGGTAAGGGAACAGTATTCCTTCTTTTCTATCTTTTCCGGAAGGTCGGAGAGAATTTCCGGGTCGGTCTTTTTCCTGCTTAAAATAAACGGATTCACCAGCTTTTTTAACGTCTTCTGCTTTTGCCGAGACCCTTTTCTCTTTTGCTGGATCGGTTTCGCGTATTCGTTTTTGAAGCTCCCTTTTGGTCCCAAATAGCCTGGGTTAAGAAACTCCATAATGGACCATAATTCCATAAGGTTGTTCTCGATCGGGGTACCGGTCAAAGCAACTCGCACTTTCGAGGGAAGGTCTCTTGCCCTTCGGGCGGTTTTCGTTTCCGGGTTCTTTATCTTTTGAGCCTCATCAAGAGCCACCACCCTCCAGTCAATTTCGTTTAACAAGCTAAAGTCGTTTCTCAACAGCCCGTAAGATGTAACGGTTAAATCGGTTTCCCTTGCTGTTTGGATAAATTCTTGTTCTTGCAGGCGATTTCCTCCGTGATGGATCATGTGAGATAGCGAGGGGGCAAAACGTTCCACTTCCCGGCCCCAGTTCCCCAGGACCGAAGTGGGGCAAACCAGCAAGGAAGGTGCTGGGTCCGGAAACTTCCCGTCATCGTGTTTAAACTTCAACAGGGCGGCCAGCAGTTGGATCGTCTTACCCAGCCCCATGTCGTCGGCCAGGCAGGGGGAGAAACCCCTGGAGGTTAACGATAGAAGCCAGCCGAGTCCCTTTTCCTGGTGCTCCCAGAGTTCCCCGTGAAATTCCGAAGGAGCTTCTCTCAATTCAGCTTCGTCCAGCCCCTGATCTCCGTCATCATCACCAAATACGAGTTTGTCGATCCAATTTTCCTTCTCGCCCCCACTTTCCTCCTCATCGCCAGCTATCTCCAGATCAGTTATCGGTAAAGGGCTCTCCTTAGAATCGGATAGTATCTTCTGGGCCGTCTCGCTTAAATCAAGTTTTTCATCTTTTCCTTCAGTTAAGAAATCAAGCGTCTTTTCCACGTCATCTGGGTCCAGCTCTACCCACTGGCCCCAGATCTTTACAAGAGGGCTCTTTAGGGAGGCGAGTTTTTCGAACTCTTCCGCGGTGATCGTATCGTCCCCGACGGCGAGCTGCCATTCGAAATCGATCGGAGATTTCCAGCCGCCGGCAGAGCGGATCGAGGCGCGTCCGGCCTTCTCTTCGGGTGAAACGGTCGCCTTTAATCCCAATTCTGCATCCGTCTCCAGGGAGTTTGGGTCCCACCAGGAGGGGACTCTGGTCAGGAACCCGGCCTCTTTAAGCAGCCAGTAGCCCTCTTTTAAGTATTTATAGGCCTCGTTGACGGAAAGGTTACATCCTGTCGGTTGTTTGGATTTCAAGCCGGAACCGATGGCCGGAAACAGGTTGGAAGCAACTCCCAGGTCCGTCAATAATTTCTCTTCTGGGGAACCGTAGCGTTCTCGCAGCGGCTCCAGTTCCTCCTTATCTCGCGCCCAGAGTTCTTTGGCGGTCAGGTGGAAGCTTTCACTGTCGATGGTTTCCAGAAAGAAGTCGAGCTTCCATCCTTCCTGAGAGGAAAACAGAGGCGAGCCGTCCGACTTCTCGGCGGGAGGAACTAATTTGAAGCCGGTTCGAAGTCCACTGTCGGAAGTCTTTCTTATCGCCCTGATCCAATTTCCATATGAAGTGGTCAAGCGGCGGTCTTCCCTTGTGGAAAGATCCATTTGAGGATTGTTCCGAGCACCGAGATGGTTCAACCATTTTAATCCGACCGATTCGTTTCTAGCTTTTTTCTTTCCAGTTCGAAAGTCGTCTCCCCAATCGTTACGGACAAGCTGCTCCCGAATTTTGTGGTCAATTATCGTGTTCAGTAAACCACGTAGATAAGTCTCGGCTCCGGATTTCTGGAATGGGTCGTTTTCTCCTTTAACAGCGGCGAACAGGATAGCTGGTGCCGACCTGGCGAGGTCATCAAAGTACTTTTGGTCTCTGGGAAGATCTAATAACGGTCTCCAGCGGGCCTCCAGGTCTCCTGTATCGTTTCTGTGAAGGGCCGGTATAAATCTCTGTCGATTCAACAGGGACCGGGCGAACTCCGTCGTATTGTAAATAAACGCCAGCTCCCTGCCGGGGTGAAACGATTGCCGAAAGTAATCCGGATCTGAGCTAAACAGGGAAAGCCCGGGATCAATCGGTACCGAGATTCCCCATATCTCCCAGGGCATGATAGAGGGAGAGTCGGGGGTAAAATCAACGTCCAGGTCTTCAATTACCCATATTGACGATGGTTGGGGTAAATCGTTTTCCTCGTCGGTGGGGAGAAATAGGATACGAGAGTTCAGGTCGACGGAATCGAAAAAGCCGTCAGAATCAAGGTCGGATAATAGCCCTTTGAAATTATCCAAAATTACGGAAGGGTCCACTTGCCAGGGATGTTTTTTAGGGTATTGCTTTCTGGATGGGCCGGGAAACCGTCTTCGTCCCCGGGGGGTGGTAGATTCACCCCAAAGGAAGAATTTCCCGCCAAATGGGACCTCTTTTTCCGAATCCTCGGCTTCTCCCCCGAGAAGTTCACTGCCATCTGGAACCCAACAACCGTGAAGTATTATCATATAAATTTAGCTATTATTAATTTATTTCCGGGTGTTTGGGGGGTTTCCCGTGTTGAAATGGTTTTATCAGCTTTCGGTACTCCGTACTGTTACGGTTTAACATGTTGCTTAGTTTCCTTTCATAAACCTCTGGGTCGTATTCTCGTTTGGTCTGAAGCATGTCGTATATTTCTTCTGAAAGTACGTTGCTCAAAACATGAATTGCGGAGTGAGGGTGCAGTTTGTGTTTTTCAGACAACTCTTCGTAGGCATCTTTCACTGCGGTAACTTCGTCTATCTGGTTCAACACCATTTGGTGCATGATCAAGTGAAGTCTGGGATTCCATTCCTCGCCCACCTCGTTGATCGCGCTGGAAGTTTCCTGGTAAATATCAGGATGAGCCTCACACGCTTTCCTATAATTGTCCGAGTCCGGTGGTTCTGCCATTATTACACCTCCCGGATAAGATTATAATTACTCGCCCCGGCGTTGAAAGCCCCGGCTTTTGTCTTTTTCGACAAAAAGGGGTTCTTGTCTGGTGCTTCGTTTTTCACCCTCTGCTATCTATAAATATGTAATTATCCAGTATTTTCTCAGGAGAAGCAATAAGTCTATATTCTAGCCATGTTCCCCGTAGTCCCCACCTCTCCAGAATTTTATAGTGTCTCCGGAACAACGGAAGAAATAAGTGTAAAATTCCAAAATTATCCCCAGGTAAGTATTAGATTGTCTTTTCAATTAATTTCTGCAGAAAAATGACATTAAAAATGCAGAGTTTTGCTACTTATTTTGTCAGCAGCTCTAGTCAAGAACCCCGCCCCAAGGGACGGGATTCT
>JAGXKX010000048.1 GCA_018335015.1 Candidatus Bipolaricaulota bacterium | reverse complement strand
GAACGGGACGTATCCGTCAGCTCTCAATTTCCGGATCACCCGATCAATTTTTACATATTGCTGTTCCCCAAATATTTTGCCGAGGAATATACATTTCCTGGCTCCCGGACTGACCGTAAACCTTCAACCCGCCCGAGCTGGGGTCGTCTCTCCAAAGGGGTCCCAAAGTAGCGTACATCTTACCGCTGGAATCGAAATTTAAATCCATAGGCCTGACGATGCTTTCGACAAACACGTCGACGAATTCACCGTCGGGGGAGTAACGAAGCACGTGGTTTTCCCTCTTTTCGTGGTCGGCAATGAATACCTCTCCTGTATCGTTTACCGCCAATGCTACTGGAACGCGAAGGTGCTGGGTTTTCTTGTTACCCATTTCGGTGTATTGGTAACGGGAGATGAATGGACGGACCTGGTTGTAATCCGGACCCGGAATTCTTGCCACGTATCCCTTATATGGTTTCTCGGTAAGGACGGAGACGATTAAATCATTTGAGTACTCTCCCGCCTTTAAGAACCCCAAATCGTGTGGTTTTTCTCCCTGGTCAAAGTATGTGTCCTTGATGAGTTTTTCGGGTCTCTTTTTGGGGTCGCCGTCTTCCAGGGTCCATATCCCGTTCTGGGGTGTTATAAAGAAGAGGTTACCGTTCGGACCGAAGGTCAGGTTTAACGGCTCACCTGAAAACCCGCTCCCGGGTTCGTCGGCGAGGACCTCCTCCTTGTAGCCACCCTGTTGGGTGAATCTAACTATTCTACTTTCGCTGGTTTCGGCCACGTATAAAAGTCCATCGGGCCCACAGGCTATTCCCCTGGGGTCGTCCAGGGATATCGTCAAGGGTTTGAAGCTCAACATCTGATAATAAGGCTTTAATATCTTCTCGTTGGCGCGATTGGTCAGGAATACGTCCGGTTTTTTGGCTCCTAAACCCGTAGTTACCACCAGGAAAATAGAAACTACCAGTAACGTCAAGACAACCAGAGAAAAACTACCCGTTTTCTTCCCGTCTTTAACCATGGGATATCGCCTCCAGAAGGGCTTGCTCGTTTTTAATCAGAACTTTTTCCGGCTGTAGGTGATCCTGGGAATTTCCCGTTCTGAAAACCGCGCTCTTCACATGTTGAGGGTCCACTCTTAGTTTATCGAGCCGCTTTAATTTGTCAAACCGGCCCCGGCGTTCTTTGTATTTTTTCCTTCTGCCTAAGCCTGGTTTGGAGACCCTAACCAAAAATATCCCGGAAATTTGTATTTTTGCGACAAAAAACGTATAGTAGAATCAGGTTTTCTTATTATCTCCCGACGGTTCCTGAGTTTATCTCCCGGGGCGGGCCTGCATTTGCTCTAGTTCCGTCCAGTATTTGCTGAAGGGTTGAGCACTCCGGGCCCGTTCTTCAATATATCCATTTAAAAGCTGAAAAATATTTGACCCGCTAAAAGTTTAGCTTAAAACCTCGATCCGCGCCGTTTTAGGCTGCATACAGGCTCGGTAAACGAGCTAAATATATTACCCGGGAACCCTCCGGGCTATTAACTGTTTTTTACTCAGTTCTTTCACCATCCTCGTACATCATTGTTTCGTCCTCCTGTGCCTCCTGCCTATTACCTGGCTGCCGGATTTCGTCTCCTGGTAGAATTTTAAGGTTAAATCAGTTACCAGGTAATAGGCAGGAGGCTTGGACTAAAAAATATAATGATTTCTCCCCTACTTCACATTGCTTCCACGGTGGTGAAAGAATTGAGTTTTACCTTCATTTAGCCACCACTCCTTTTCGAGAGCAATCCTTACTGGTCGGTGACTTCATTTTAAAACTTGGCGTGATTAAAAGATCCGTCCTTTTAAAAGCCGTTCCAGCGCCGTAAAATAAAGTGGAGTAAATTAGTAGACTATTATGGAGGGATTATGATGACCCGGAAAATCACTAGAAGGGATTTTGTAAAGACGACAGGGCTTATTGGGGTCAGCTTATTAACTACCGGATTCCACGCCCTTGGGCAGGAGGGAACGAGTTCCTCCTCTAAATGTCTCATAGGTGAAAGCAAACTTGAAACTTTTGCAAATAACGTGAGAAGCGGAGGCGTTCCTCCCGACGGAATACCCTCCATTGACGAACCTGTTTACGTATCAGCAGAAGAGGCGGAAGAAGCTCTTGGTGACTTACTGAAGGATGACTCCGTGGTTTTCGGGTTAAATTATGCTGGCACCAAGATTACTTATCCTCAAATAATAATGGTATGGCACGAAATCGTGAACGAGGAGATAAATGGAGACCAGCTTTCGGTCACTTACTGTCCCTTAACTGGAACCGCAGTGGGTTTTAGAGGAAAGGTTGCCGGAGAGACGAGCGAGTTCGGAACTTCCGGGAAACTACTTAACAGTAATCTTGTTATGTACGACCGAGCCACGGGGACCGATAGTTACTGGCCTCAAATCCTCGGTCGGTCCGTTCAGGGGCCGAACCTGGGGGATAGACTGGATAATTTTCCGGTAATCTGGACTACCTGGGGTCGCTGGAAGAACAAGCATCCCGACACGTCCGTACTTACCAGCGATACCGGTTATATCAGGTCTTACGGTAACGATCCTTACGGATCGTACCGGCAAGAGAACACCTATTATCAAGAAGGCCAGCCGATGTTTAATGTGTTGGAGGAAAGCGACCGGTACCCCCAGAAGAAAGTCGTAGTTGGAATTAAAGTCAAGGACTGCGCTCTGGCGGTGCCTAAGTCAGAATTCCGATCCGTGGGTTTGGCCCAGACGGAACTGGGTGGAGAGCCAATTCTGATCGTTTACGAGGAAGCGCTGGACGCGATACGCGCCTATTCCCGGATAGTTGCTGGAGAAACCAGGGAGTTCGCCAGAGAAGGGGGTAATCTGGTGAGCCAGCCGGACGGAACCACCTGGGAGATGACCGGGGAGCCAGTCGGCGGTCCGCTGTCGGATCAGACACTGGAACCTGTCCCCTTCTTCGATGCTATGTGGTTCTCCTGGTACGCTTTCTACCCCGAGACAGAAATTTTAGAGGTATGAGAAAAGCTTCCGGTTAGTGAAAATGTTAAAGACTATAGGATCCGGTATAAATTGGATTAATACGAGGGCCTGGCCGGGTGTAAAAACGGTACTGGGCACGGGTAAGTACGCGATCAGCGCGGTTCTGCTTGGCTTGCTGTTTACCGGTCTGTACCTATTTTCGATACAGCACATAGTTTACTTTTCCAGCGTGGACCTATCCTTCCAGGCCGCGATTCCATCCATAGAACTGGTCAATGGCTGGGCCGGAAAGCTATTCAAGGTTAGGGCTCCGTTCATCTGGGAACCAATTGCGGCTATTTACCTCACCCCCAGCTTGATGATTAAACTTGCCCTGCCCAACCTCCTGCTGGGAGGCCTACTGGGAGGACTGGTCGGGATTAACCTATCGATGGGGCTTTACGAGCTATTCCGCGGCCAGAGCGCAAATTCGGTTGATTCAGTCCGAAGTTTTTTCGCCGCGATTCCCAGCCTGCTTACGGGGTTTGCCTGCTGTGCCCCCACTATTCTAATAGCGGTCGGTGGATCGCTTGCGGCAGGATTAAGTGCCGGCCTCGTCGCCGCGCGTCCCTACTTCATTCCCGCAAGCATTGCTATTCTGATCTTTAACGCGGGCTGGACGGGAGCAAATGTGAGTAACGAGGGAGTTTGCAGAAACGCGATCGCGGACTTGAAACTGGAAGGTCACGAGTAACGGATACCCTTGTACCCTCAATCGAACCTGCGTTTCTCCCTTTATTTTGCTCCGTATTGTTTTTCCAGAATGCCGGCATATTTTGCAGTTCTAGTGGGATCGGAGGTTAGGAGGTTGAGAAATCTTAAACTTTAAGCGGTGTATTTTTAGATAGCCTAGAAACAACTGTGTAAAAAATATGGATTTGGAAACCGTTCAGGAAAATCCTATCGAAGGCGAGCGGGCACGGTTCCACCCTTTCGGCGGTCCGGTTGTTCGACCTTCGGGCTTTCCGGGCCGAGAAATTTCCGACTCGCGTGCTCAAACTGGTGCCTTCACGATACTGGTTCTTATTTACAGGGAGTATTACCCATAAAGATTTAATTTCATTCGGTTATGGAAATATCCCTCCCCGGGAATTACCTGAAGCAAGCTCCAGGAAATTCCCGGCTCGGTCAGACATATGCGCCGCGTCGCTGGAATTTTCTCGGCCCGAGCCCTTTTTGTCTTCTAGAGAAAGAAAGGGTGGAGAGCGAGCCGAGATCGGAAAGGGCAATTTCCCCGCTGGGGAAATTGATCCCTGGTTTTATCGAACGGTTTCCAAAGCGATTTTTATACATAAAATGCTACACTATCTATTTTTAAAAAAGGAAAGTAAGAATAACTTTCCTTTTTATTGTCCAATAAATAGGCAATTAATTCAGGTAAATAAAACGCTTTCCGTTCTAAGTTGTTATTTTTACTTCCATAAATTAAGATTCAAATAATACTCATTACGTCTTAATATTAAACCGAAAACTATTGGAAAAGTAGTTGTATGGGGGAGCAGAATAAATTCGAGCGCATTAGAGATACCGTTCTGCTCTTTTGAGCTGCTAGCTGTCTAATACCTGGGGAGCAATATGAAAAGATTCGACGGTAAAAACGTGCTTGTTACGGGCGGGAGTTCCGGTATTGGCCGATCCATAGCGGTGCAGTTCGCGGAGGAAGGAGCCAACGTCGCGGTCAATTACCTTTCTTCTTACGAGGATGCCCGAGAAACCGAGGAAATGGTGCAAGAAACCTGCGACAGGGTCAGTTCTTGTGGCGTTAAGGATCTCCTGGTTCAGGGTGACATCTCGAAAGAGGACGACGTAAAGAGAATATTCCGGGAAACACTAGACGAATTTGGCGGGCTGGACGTTTTAGTAAATAACGCCGGCATTCAGATCGAAGGAAAGGCAGACCAAATCGAAGTTGAAGATTTCGACAAAGTCGTCCGGGTCAACCTGCACGGCTCTTATATCTGTTCGAGAGAACATATCAAACATCTTTTAGACCAGGACAAAGAAGGTTGTATAATAAACGTTTCTAGCGTTCACGAGAAGATTCCAAAGCCGAGGTACGTCGGTTATTCGGTTAGTAAAGGTGGCCTTGGAAACTTAACCAAAACCCTGGCGCTCGAGTACGCCGCCGACGGTATTCGGGTCAACGCGATAGCTCCCGGGGCAACTATAACTCCGATCAACAAAGGCTGGATTGACAAACCGAAAAAGAAGAAAGAAGTAGAGAGCCATATACCGCTTGGCAGGGCCGCGAAGGCGGAAGAAATGGGAAAGATTGCGACGTTTCTTGCTTCTTCCAGGGCGAGTTATATCACGGGCCAGACCCTTTACGCCGACGGCGGCTTGACCCTTTACCCCGACTTCTCTACTCCCTGGTCCTCGTGAGGCTAAAATGAAAGATGAATCGTATCTGGATATCGGCGATTACTCGATAATCGGAAATCTGGAGACTACAGCTCTGGTCGGCTCTGACGGGTCGATCGACTGGTTCCCGGTGCCTCACGTGGAATCGCCCAGTGTCTTTGCCCGGATTCTGGATGCAAATAAAGGCGGATACTTCTCGATTGCGCCTACAGCTCCCTTTGACTCTCATCAGGAATATCTGCCCAAAACGAACGTACTAAAGACCACCTTTGTGACAGACCGTGGAAAGCTGTCAATTAAGGATTTCATGCCGATTCGTCCCAATGATCCGTCCGGGAAAGAAGCTATTTTAAGAAAGGTGACGGTTGAAGAAGGTAAACCCGAAATAGGAGTTACCTTCAGTCCCAGGTTCGATTATGCCCGGAAAAATCCGGAATTATTCCGGGAGGAAGGAGGAGTAAGAGCCAGTTCCGAAGAAACCGATATGAACCTCAAAGCTCCGGCCGATTTCACCGTAGAAGATGGGGTTGCGAGGAGCAGTTTCGAGGGGGAAGAAGGAGAAAATTACTGGTTTTCGTTGCAGTACGGCGTGGACCTGGAAACCGATTTCGATTATCCCGATTCTCTGACACGAACGATAAATTACTGGAGAGAATGGGCCCACGACTGCGAGGAAGAGAAATGTGTCTTCCGTGGTCCGTGGCACGAGCTTACAGTCCGGTCCGGGTTAGTGTTGAAGCTTTTGACTCACCCCGATTCCGGGGCAATTGCGGCTGCACCCACGACGTCTCTGCCCGAGGAGATCGGGGGAGTCAGGAACTGGGACTATCGCTTCTCCTGGATTCGGGACGCTACGATGACGATAAATTCACTTTATAACCTGGGTCACGAAGAAGAGACCTCGAGTTACTTCAGCTGGCTGAGGAAATTGAGCCGGGTTTACAGCGATCCGGCCCAGCTGGGGATAATGTACGGCATGCACGGAGAAGCGCAATTGCAGGAGGAGACCCTCGACCACCTGTCCGGTTACAGGGACTCGTCCCCCGTTAGAGTTGGTAATGCCGCCTCGGACCAGAAACAGCTCGACATTTACGGGGAATTGGTGAATGCCTTCTACGAAACCTGCCCAAAGTACGGCGAGGAAATCAAGGACGAGGACTGGAAGTTCATTCTGAGGGTAGCGGACCACGTAGTCGAAATATGGGAAGAAAAAGACGCCGGGATCTGGGAGGTTCGGGGCGAGTCAAAGCACTTCGTCTATTCCAAATTGATGTGCTGGGTCGCTCTGGATAGAGCGATCAGGATCGGCCATGGGTGGGGATACGAAGGGCCCTTCGGAAAGTGGGAAAAAGAAAGAAAAAAAATCAGAAATGCAATACTCGAAAAAGGATATAATGAAGAAGTCCGGTCGTTCGTTCAATCCTTCGATAGCGACGTCCTGGATGCCACCGGTCTGTTGGTTCCCCTCATGGATTTCCTTCCGGCTAATGACGAAAGGGTGTTGAATACGATAGACGCGACGCTAGAAAGATTGACTTCGGATGACGGTCTCGTATATCGCTACGATGGCGAGGACGGACTGCCAGGTGATGAAGGTGCTTTTCTACTCTGTTCCTTCTGGCTGGTGCGGGCGCTAACCGCAGCCGGTCGGTTGGACGAGGCGGAAGATTACCTGGAGAACGTTATCAGTTACGCGGGCCCCACGGGCTTGCTGGCGGAAGAGGTCGATCCCTCCACGAAAAAACAGCTGGGGAATTTCCCCCAGGCCTTCAGTCATATTGGACTGATCAATAGTAGCCTTTACCTGGGAAGGGCATACGAGAAGCAGGCGGAGTGATCAGTTATTTCAACTGAATTTTGGCGAAAAAATTAAGGATTTGCCGGGTTGAATTCTTTGACTACCAGGGAGACCAGTAAGACTTTCCCGATGTCTAACCAGGCAAACGGAAGAACCCCAAGCGATACCGTTCTGCTAAAGCCGGAATTCAGGAATAGCGAAAGTTGCAAGCTACCGAAGAGGTAAATTACTCCCAGCCCGGCTAGTCCGGCAAGAAATTGCCTGGAAATCCCTTTTAACTCAAAACTTTCCGACAGCCAGCCTACCAGATATATAGCCGGAAGGAATCCCAAAATGTATCCCCCCGTTGGACCGGTTAAAGACGTAAAACCGCCGCTTAATCCGGTAAACCAGGGTACTCCAGCTCCACCTAATCCGACGTAAAAAAGCTGGCTTCCCAGGCCGATCTCCTTGCCAAAGATAAAACCGAGTAACAATACGATAAATACCTGACCGGTTATCGGCACCGGGCTAAAAGGAATAGGCAGCCTTAACTGGGCTGACATCCCTGTGAGCAGTGCCAGACCAAGACTAATTAGGACTCCTTTTTTGAGTCCGACACCTCGTCTCAACTCGGCGATCGAGGCCAGCCATCTGGCTCTCTCTCGAGAAACTTCTTTAATAATTTCCAAATTTACCACCGTTGGTTGTAAGTATCCATAGAGTTTATAAACTGGTACCGGAGGTTTTCAATGAAAAAAAGCCGAATGGACGTGAATCAGAAGTTGAAAAACTAGTTTAACTTTAAAATGTGAGTTGAAACTTGGGTTGGAAAATCCAGGACTTGTGATTAACATCTTTGTAATAAATCGAATGAAGGAGTGCTATACTACAAATGGATCGGCCAGAATTCCCTATTGAGACCATCAGGAGACTTCCTCTTTATCTTCGGTGCTTCAACCGCCTGATCGTTCTAGGAGAGGACACCATGACTTCGAAAGAACTATCAAAGTTCCTCGCGGTTAATTCCGGCCAACTCAGAAAGGATCTTTCTTACTTCGGGGATTTCGGAACTCGTGGGGTTGGTTACGACCTGAGGGAATTGGTAGAAGAAATTAGGACAATCTTGAGAATGGACAAAGACTGGAATTTAGCGGTAGCCGGTATTGGGAATATAAGTCAGTCACTCCTGGACCATATCGACTTTGACCACCCTGGCTTTCGGATCGTATATGCATTCGACGAAGATGAATCCCTGATAGGCACCACGTTTCGGGGAGTAAACGTTCGCCCGCTGGATGAACTACCGTCTGTGCTGAAGGATAGTGGTATACAAATTGGGATACTGGCTGTTTCCGACGTAGATGCCAGGGTAGTGGCGGACCAGTTTGTGGAATGCGGAATCAGAGGGATTATCAATCTTACCCGGATATGCTTAAACATGTCTGATGAAATTCAGGTTGTTCAGATGGATCTATCCAGCGAACTCGGAAGGCTTATCTACCAGCTGGAGATCAACTAATATACTTCTCTTACCTAACTTACCTTTAATCCTATTTGGCCTCCTAAAAGAACCCCGTATCGAATTGATTGAAGTAGTCTGATAACTACGGGACCGGGATCATCTCTACCCAACAGCTTGTACCGGTTATCACTATCTCTCCCGATCATCGTAAAGTTTTATTAATCTAAGAGCACCTATCATACGGTATTTTAACCGTAACATTAGCTCTTGATAGGTTCTGTATAAATACCTTGATTTCAGTTCCCTTTTTGTTATGATTACTTTGAGAAAGTTCTCACAAGAGCAAAGGTTTAAGTTAGATCTGTGGATATTCCTATTAAATAGACCACTGGAGGCGACTAATTTTCCCGATGAAAGATAGCTCTTCAGGAATTCCCTCCTCCCCAATTACCGGCAGCCAATCAGAACTTCACGAGATAAAAAGGTGGAGACCCGTATTTTACAAGCTGGCCTGGCTCGGGTTTTCTTATCCGGATGAACGATCCCTGGATCGATTTGACATTGAAGACTTTCTGGAGGGGATGATCGAAACTTCCAGAGTCTACGATCTTGGGGTGGAAGGAGAAATTTTAAAAAGTAATAAGGAACTTACGGCCGGGCAGCGTAAATCTATCCGGGAGGAGATGGAAACCGAGTACGTCAGGTTATTTATAGCAGAAGTTGGGGGAGCTTTGATACAGCCTTACGGTTCGATCTACCTCGACGGCGAGATAAAAGGAGAGAGTACCCAACAAGTCATTGAGGCATATACTAAAGCGGGGTTCGAAAAGTCGGAAGATTATTCCGACCTACCAGACCACTTTTCCACGGAAGTCGAGTTCATGTACAAACTTTCACAAAAGGACGATCCTGAGTCCCTTAGCCGCTTCCGCTATTTCTACGACGAATATTTTGCTCCCTGGTACGGTGATTTTATTGAAGAAGTCAGGCAAAAGACTGAACACTGGTTTTACGACCTTTTGTCGCGTTGGGCCAAAAAGGGATTCAAAGCGGACAGAAGAGTCGTAAAGGAGATTTTGAGCAACACCGAACGATAATAGGGGGTCGAAAATGACCGATTTTAGCAGGCGTGACTTTCTCAAACTCTCAGCTGCCGCTGTAGGGGCGCTCACGTTAAGTGGTGCGGGGGAGTTCGGGGAGACCAAGGCTGGTGCAGCGCCGAATTACTGGTGGCAGAGAGAGACAGCAACGAAATCAAGTTACTGCGACATGTGTTACTGGCACTGTGGAATAAAAGTCGAGGTTGCCGACGGGCGGGTTGCCAAGATTTACGGGGACGAAGAAGATCCGCTGAGCCAGGGCAACCTCTGTCCAAGAGGCCAGGCTGGAGTCAGACAGTTATATAATCCGGACAGGCTGAAGCAGCCGTTGATCAACGTCGGAGAAAGGGGCGAGGGAGATTACAGGAAAGCAACGTGGTCCGAGGCCCTGGATTACGCTGCCGAAGAGCTTTCGAAGGTGAGCGAGGAATGGAACGGCCCGGAGTCAATTGCCTGGCTGAATCACTGTACCAGCGGCTCCTGGTTCAGCCACATAGCTGCCGCCTGGGGAAGCCCAAACAACGGCGGACCGGCTCACTCATTGTGCCTCGGATCCAGGGAGATCGCCTCCCAGCTAACGTTTGGTTTGCCGGTCGGCGAACATATGCCGGTGGATTGGGAAAACACCAAATTTATCACTTTAATCGGAAACCATATCGGTGAAAACACCCACAATACGCTGATGAAGGATTTCATGGGTGCCGTAGATGGGGGCGCCGGACTTGCGGTGGTTGACCCCCGCTACTCCACCCCGGCAAGCAAGTCGGACTACTGGTTGCCGATCAAACCCGGCACGGATACGGCACTTCTTCTCTCCTGGATAAACCTTTTGATCAGGGAAAACCGCTACGACAGGAACTACGTGGAGAAGTACTCGACCGGTTTCGAGGAATTGAAAAACCGGGTTCAGGATTACACGCCGGAATGGGCAGCTGAAGTAACGGATCTCGAGCAAAGGAAGATCAAAGAGGTCGGCCGGGAAATGGCTCGTTACCGACCACACGCCGTCGTTCCCCCAAACAGAAAAGCTTCCTGGTACGGGAACGATACTCAGAGGTTGAGGGCACTTTTCATCCTCAACGCGCTGCTCGGCAACTACGGGCGGGAAGGCGGTTTCTACTTTAATTCGGAACCCTGGGTTGAGGACTACTCCTTCCCCTCCATGAAGCTGGAAAACACCGGGGGAGGCTGCGGTGGCGGTGGTGGCGCCCTGGGCGAGGATACGCTGCCGGAAGACGTCAGAGAAAGGGCGGATAATAAGGGCGAGAAGTTCCTCTACGGCAGCCTGTCCGAGCCGGAGCTGATCGAAGCAATGGCCTCCGAGGATCCCTACCCGATAAAAGGGCTCGTCGTTTCGGGAAACAATATATTTCATTCGGCCCCGAAAAAGGAGAGGACCAAGGAAGCCCTGAAAAACCTGGAATTTTACATGGCGATGGATATATTGCCGCAGGAACACGTCATGTGGGCGGACGTGGTATTACCGGAATCGACCTATCTGGAACGTTATAACGACTTATTTATCGGCCACCACAAGTCCACCCCGTTTATAAGTTTTAGGGAACCGGCAGTTGATCCTCTCTACAACACCAAGCCGGGCTGGTGGATAGCGAAGGAACTGGGCGAGAGGCTGGGGCTTGGCGAGTACTTCCCTTTTGACGATTTCGAGGAATACCTCAACGAACGGCTGGGGCCGCTTGGCTTATCGGTCGAGGAAATGAAAGAGAAAGGCATAGTCAAACAACCGCAGCTGAGCCAGCCCTACCTGGAGGACTTCGAATCTCAAAATCAGGACCCGCCTTTCGGCACCCCGAGCGGAAAGATCGAACTATACTCGGAGAGGCTCGAGGAAAACGGCTTAGATCCTGTTCCCACCTACGATGATCCGGAAGAACCCCCGGATGGGTTTTTCAGGCTCCTTTACGGTCGGTCCCCGGTACACTCGTTCTCGCGGACTCAGAATAACTCCTGGCTCTCCGAAGTAGATCCTGAAAACGAGGTCTGGATCAATTCCAAGGCCACCGAGAAGATGGGCCTGGAAGAAGGCGAATACGTGGTGCTGGAGAACCAGGACGGGAAAAAGTCGAGACCGATTAAAGTCAAGAAAACCGAGAGGATCCGTGACGACTGCGTCTACATGGTCCACGGTTTCGGTCACGATACACCGGAAATGGAGAGACAGGACGGTAAGGGGGCAAGCGATATCGAGATGCAAAGCGACTACGAACTGGATCCAATTTCTGGCTCGGTAGGAATGAACGTAAATTACGTCAGGGTAGCAGAGAAAGGAGGTAGTTCCTGATGACCAGGTACGCGTTAGCAGTTGATTTGAAGAAGTGCGTGGGCTGTAAGGCCTGCGTAGTTGCGTGCAAGGCAGAAAACGAGGTTCCCGATGGCGTCTTTCGCCTGACGACCTACGAAGTCGAAAAGGGATCATTTCCCGAGGTCGATACGGAATTAAGACACGATCAATGCAGGCACTGTGAAACCGCTCCCTGCGTTTCCGTCTGCCCCACGAAGGCTAGCTACACGGACGACGAAGGGTTAGTTCGGATCGATTACTCGAAGTGCATAGGCTGCAAGGCCTGCATGGTGGCCTGCCCTTACGACGCCCGCTTCATAAACCCGGAAGGCGGCTACGCCGACAAATGCACTTACTGTATTCACAGGGTTAAGGAAGGTAAGGAACCGGCCTGCGTCAATACTTGCCCGACTGGCGCGAGGGTCTTCGGCGACCTGGACAACCCGGACAGCGAGATAAGAAAGAGTATGCGGAACAACAGGGTATCGGCGCCAAAGGAGGAAGCGGGCACAAACCCCAAATTCTATTACCTCAACAAAGAACTAGAGGAGGTGAGGGCCTGATGGAAATAGGTGTCGCAAACGGCGTGCAGCACATCTGGGAATGGCCGGTCGCGCTACATTTCGTCCTTTCCGCACTTGTCGGTGGCCTGATTGGAATTGCCGGCTTCGGCAGGTTGATAAACAGGGATCAAGCAGCCAGAGTTGCCACTTACATTGCTTTTCCACTTTTGGTAGTCGATTTACTGGTCCTTTGGCTGGACCTGACCAGGGGTCTACTCGCTTTCTGGTTGTTTCTCAGCTTTAGAGTAACGGCCGCCATCAGCTGGGGGTCCTGGGCTCTGTTCCTGACATCGCTTGTAAACCTGATCTACCTCGCCGAATACTTAGGCTATATAGAACTTCCTCACACCGCTGATAACGCAATCAACTGGAGCGCCAT
>JAGXKX010000130.1 GCA_018335015.1 Candidatus Bipolaricaulota bacterium | reverse complement strand
CCTCGTTTGCCTTGATTTGACTGTCCTGATTACCCCAAACAAGTGAGAGTTTTTACTTCTCAAGTCAAGAAGTAGTGGTTACAGCCTTATGTAACAAAAGCTTTCCGTCTTACTAATTTCTAAACGTGGACTTCAGTTATTATATTGCAAACTATACAACTATACTCATTATAAATATTAATTGCAAGCTTTATATAATTTTATCTTTTTTATAGTGTTTATTAAAATTCCGTTTATAAGATTTGTCGTCATATTGCGTGCCTGCTGAATCTTCCTTTGTAAAAAACAAAGTCCGTAGTCAAACATGTTTTTACAAGACCCGTCTCTTGGGGTGGGGCTCTTGACTTTATTGTCAAGAACTCTACAATAAACTGACCACGTTTACCTAATTATGCCATAGGTCCTGGGACTTTTCCTCACCTTCCTGCAAAGATATCTCTTGACCTGTAGCTCCGGACAGGTTAACATGCTGACCGTCAGTATAATACCGATGGTCAGTCAGGAAGGATTATGAATAGAAGGCTCGATCCGGAGACGCGGAGAGACGAACTGCTGGAAGCGGCAAGTGACCTCTTTCTCGAGAACGGTTATCGCGATACCTCAGTAAACTCCATAGTGGAGTCTATAGGAGTTTCCAAGGGAACGTTTTACTACTACTTTGATTCCAAGGAGGACGTACTGGAAGGGCTAGGTGAAAAGTTAAGCGGACCGATCTACCAAAAGATAGACGAGATAACCGAGAAAGATTCACTCAATGCAATCGAAAAGCCCAACCGAATCTTCTCTACTTCGCGCCGTCTGAAGCTGAACAACAAAGAGGAACTGCGAAAGATCTTCCATCTGTGTATAGGCCGGAAAACCTTCGGCTCCGGGACAAGATACAGAAACAGTCCGTAGAGCGGTCAGCTCCTAAAGTTGCTAAAGTTTTGAAGCAGGGAATAGAGGAAGGCACGCTTTATACCGAATTACCTGGCGAAGCCAGTCGGCTTATCCTTCATATGGGAACAAACCTGCAGGAAGAAATGTCCGAAGTGTTACTGGATGATGAGGCCGAGGTAGAGGCGAAGAAATTTACCAGCAAATACAAAGCCTATGAGAATGCCATAGAACGAGTTGTAGTTGCCCCGGAGGGGTCGATAGGGCTAATGGAGGAGGCGGATCTCGAGAGGTTCCTGACTTGTTTCGATCGTGGTAATTCAGTAGAGGATTTGTGATGAACGGAATTATTTTGAGTATCGCAGTAAACTGAGGAGGGAACGATGAGTGAGCCGATAATTGAAACTCGAGGTTTGACAAAGTTTTACGGGAAAAACAGGGGAATAATTGACCTGGATTTTGGCGTTAGTGAAGGAGAGGTATTCGGCTACCTGGGTCCGAACGGTGCCGGCAAGACTACAACCATTCGGACGTTATTGGATTTAATTCGGCCTACGGATGGCGAGGCAAAGATATTCGGAAAAGACGTTAGGCTAGACGGAGAAGAGATCAGAGCTGATATTGGATATTTACCCGGGGAACTGGCGCTGTTTGGTGATATGACCGGGGAAGAGACGCTTAAGTACCTCGGCAACGTCAAGGGCGGTTTGAACTGGAATTACGTCGAAGAACTAGCCGATCGACTGGAGGCCGATCTAAGCAAAACGGTGGCCGACCTGTCATCGGGTAACAAGCAGAAGCTCGGACTGATCCAGGCCTTCATGAGTGAGCCGCGGTTACTGATACTGGACGAGCCGACGAGTGGTCTGGACCCTCTAATGCAGCAGGAGTTCTTTAGGTTGATCGAGGAAGCTCAGGAGAATGGTCAGACTGTTTTTGCATCCTCCCATATCCTGCCGGTGGTCGAACGGATCTGTGATCGGGTGGGGATCATCCGTAAAGGAGAGTTAGTGGCCGTAGAAGAGATAGACGATCTGAAGGAAGGGATGTTGCGGAGTCTGGAGCTTCAATTTGCCGAACGACCGCCCGAGGAACGTTTTATAGCACTGCCAGGTGTAGAAGAAGTCAACTTCGAAGATAGCAGGTTGCGCTGTAAGGTGGTCGGGAAGCTCGACGATCTGATAAAGGAGGCAGCCAATTACGAAGTGATCAACGTAATTAGCCACGAGCCGAACCTGGAAGAGATATTCCTGAAGTATTACGAAAGAGAGGAAGAGGAGCCGGAGGAAGGAGGGGAAGCCGATGCTTAAGAATGTTTTCGTTAAAATTCTGCGGGACAAACGGAAGACCTTTGCGTGGTGGAGTCTGGGTGTATTATTTATCACCATCTGGTACAGCATGATGTTTACCAGTATCGAAGGAATTGACGTCTCTGCAGTAAACCAGATGATGGAAAGTGAATTAATTCGGGGCCTTCTCGGTGGAGCCTACGATCTGACTACACCGGAGGGCTGGCTGGGAGCAGAACTACTGCCGTTGCTCGGTCCACTGATTTTTATCGTCTTTGGGGTTTCGTTTGCCACTTCCACTCTGACGGGCGAGGAAGAGAAAGGGACGCTAAACCTGTTACTCACCAACCCTATCACCAGGGTGTCGGTCTACCTCCAGAAGTACTCCGCGATGATCGTGGGAATTCTGGCGCTGGGGCTCGTTTTCTGGTTCGGGAATATTATCGGCACTACTTCGGCCAACATGGGACTTTCGTTCCTTTCGCTGGCTGAGGTAACGTTTAGCCTAGTTCTGCTTGGACTTCTGTTTGGTACTTTTGCTCTTGCACTCGGTGCGGCGACGGGAAAAGGCGGTCTAGGCAAGGGATTGGCCAGCGCAGTCGGAATAATCTCGTATCTCCTTAACTCCATGTCCGAAATAGTCGGGAGTCTGGAACCGTTCAGGCCCGTCTCGGTCTTTCATTATTATGGAGGTGGCGAGGTACTTAGCAACGGAATAGATTTCGGGGACGTCGGGATTTTGCTCGCGGGAACTGTCGGTCTGTTTGCCGTAGGATTGTACGGGTTTCAGAGGCGGGATATTGGAACCTAGTGACTGGGAAATCCTTGACTCTGTAGGGACTCAACTATAACTGGAGTGGTGTGCGTCACGTCGGCCCGGGAACGACTCCAACTATAAATAACGTGGCGTAAAGATCGAACCTGATATCATAAAACCAGCAAAGTAAAGGTGATCCCCGTTCTTTCGTTAAATGTTGAATTTTTCTCTCGCGGACCAACTGGCCTGGACCGGGAACATGGTCTGCCAGGTTTTTTATACCCGTCGCTTGAGCATAACTACCGTAATAACCAGAAATCCAACCATGAAGGCAAGTAACGCCATAAACTGGGGCCAGATTTTTCCGATCCCCCACCCCTTTAACATTACAGCTCGGTTTGCCTTAACCACGTAGGATACCGGTATGAGATAAGAAGCCGGTCTGAGCCAGCTTGGTACCGCCTCCAGGGGCCAGAAAATTCCGGATAACAGGAAAGCAGGAAGCACCACGAAAGGGATAAACTGGAC
>JAGXKX010000129.1 GCA_018335015.1 Candidatus Bipolaricaulota bacterium | reverse complement strand
ACGGGGACCGGGAGCTGCTGAAGGTTTTACGGGGACTGGGGGCTACTAGGTTTTCGATGGGCCGGGACTACTGTTGGTGCGGGGGTTGCTAGTTTTCTTCAAAATGGAGAATGGGGCTACTGTGTTTTTATGATGAGTTCCCAGTAAGCCGGGGCTAGTCAAAGAATCCTTAACCAAAACCACTATTCTTCTCAATCAACCTCCGACACTTCAGCTAAGGCTTTTTCATAAAGGGTTTGGCCGATTCGGAAATTAGCAACGTTCTTGAGATGTTCTAGTTCTTTTTGAAGAGAGTCGATTAGCGATCCTTTTTTAGCTCTTATAAGAATCCCTACTGTGCCCAGAACACGTAAATCCATCTCCCTTGCTATTTCCCTGGCCTCTTTTTCATCCAGCAATAAGAGATCGGCGTTTATCTCATCTGCCAGGGCAATAACCTGGGCTTCTCCTACATCAAGTTGAGCTTTGAGCAGCTTAACCTGGCTCCGGTCACTAACTTCCCTGGAAGAAATCCAGTCGGCGTTTCTAACCTCTTCTGCTCCCTGACGGCCTTTGCCCTCTTCTACCACTTCTCGGTGTACGGCTTCAGGAATGATAACGTTCCCCTCGCTGAAAACCTCTGGAATTAATTCCAACTTACCTATCGAAGCAAGGGCAATTAATACCGAAGAGTCCGGGATTACCTTCACGGGGAATTAATCTCCTCTATAGTTTCAAGGTCCTTTTTTAATTCCTCTTCGTCATAATGGCGGACTATTTCTTCCTGACCGAGGAGTTCTCCGAACTCCCATTTGGTCATACCGGCAAGTTGGCGAGCTTTGCCGAACCCCAGGATTTTCTTCTCGTATAACCGGACGGCCAATTCTTGCCTGAGCCTGCGGGGTGCCTCATCCGGGGGTAATTTTAGGGATCGAGCTAGCTCCTCAGGTATTTCAATCTCTAATTTTGGCATTGATTTTTACCTCCCTTGGCTTTCTTTCCGTTTGTAATAATACGTGCAGTCAATCTACAATCCAATTATTATTGAGCCAATGAAGTACGGCAAAGGCGGAGTGCCCCTGATCCTCCGGAATGCCCGAACACAGAAATCCCCCAACATACACGATAGACAGGGTTTTCGAGCCCCGCTGTGATGATTGGTAAAAGTGAATAGATTTATGAATTGACGAAAGCCCAAGCAGGTCCGGCTCCCATGCCGGACCGGGAGTCCGAATTGCCAACCAACCGCTCGATCGTGGTAGTTCGGGCTGCTATAAGGCCATTAAAAGGAACCCGACAACCCTTACGACTGGGGAGATTTTGCTCGCAGTTAACCCAATAAACCGATCAACCCGATAAACCCAATGAACCCGACGAACTCAATAAACCCAAACGGACAATTAAACCACCAGCTTGCCATTCCTGCACACATTTGGCAAAATAAATTGGAATACCATGTTAACCAAGTCACAGGAACGAAAATTAGAGAAAATACTGACCAAAGCCCAGCAGGACGAAGATATACTGGCGGTCTTAATATACGGGAGCCGCGCCAGGGAGAATCAGAAAGCAACACCCGATTCGGACTTAGATATTTGTCTTGTACTTCACGAGAGAAATAAAGAAGCGTCGAATAAAGACCCCACGTTTATCTCACGCAAGAGACTAGAATATCTCTCGGCAATCGATCCAAAAAAAATAGATATACAGATATTTCAACAGTTACCAATCTACGTTAAAAAGAGGATTCTGGAAGAGGGAGAGCTAAAATACCGTCGGGACCGAGCAAAACTCTATGAATTGGCATATAGGACAATCCAGGAATACGAGAACTTCGCCCCGAGATTAAAGGAATATCTAGAGGGTGTTAAATATGGGTAATCTGGACGAGGAAAAAATTTTAATCAAATTAGACCAAATGGATGGATATTTGAGCGAACTGAGGCAAATACTACCAGACAATTACGAGGACTACGAAACCATCGAAAAAAGAAGATCGACCGAAAGACTACTCCAGCTAGCAATAGAGACAGTAATTGACCTTTGTAATTTAGTTGTTTCCGGACTGGACCTCGGTCTCCCAGCGGAAGAAAACGACCTATTCAACAAATTAGCAGAAGAGCAAATCATTACGGAAAGAACCCAAGATACATTATATGAGATGAGGGGTTTCAGGAATATCCTGGTTCACGAATACGCCTCAGTTGACAACAGACTCGTTTACGAAACGGCAAAAGGGAAAGTGGAAGACTTTCGAAGATTTGCCGGGGAAATAAAAGAACTGCTGAAGGATTGACGCTGCTTAATAGAAATAGCACGGAATACAGGAAGTACGTCCAGCCGTTAAAGCACGGCAACCCACCCGAACATCCGGAGATAACTTAACTGTTAAGAGTACGGGCAACCTATCGCCCCCAGCACGGTGACTGGCGGATACTGCATTCGCACCTTCAGCAGGCCGGGTGCCCCTGCCTGGCCGAGATGTTGCAACCGAAATCCCGCCCCGTGTTTTGAAAACTCGGGCGGAGGATTGCAGGCCACGTCCCGCCCCCGGCGCAGGGACCGGGGGCTGCTTGTAATATTTAATGGGCACTGGGTGCTACTATTACTACAACAGTAGGCTGGGTCCCCGTGCCCAGCCGGAAGGGGAAACTCCCCAAACGGGGTATAAAACAACAGCAGGCCGGGTCCCCGTGCCCGGCCGAGAGGTTCACCACCCTAGCAGGCCGGGTGCCTCTGCCCGGCCGGGAGTTCGCATCAAACATTCCGCCTCCCTTAACCGAAAACCACGCTTAGTTGCAATCTCCCGTAAATCTAGTTACATTGAAGAAATGACCCGAATCAACCTGGAGGACCAAACTTATTTCGTAACGGGTACCACACATCGACGCAGGGAACTCTTCTCCGACACAGAACTGGCACGGATCGTTGTAGATCAGTGGCAACACTACCAGAAACCTCACGATTTCGACCTTCAGGCCTACGCAGTAATGCCGGATCACTACCACGTACTGCTCCAGATAAACGGTGATCACAACCTGTCCCGGATCCTTTACGCGGTACATTCCTACAGTTCGAAGTTAATAAACGAACGGTTGGACGGAGAAGACCGGGAGAAGATCTGGCAAGGGGATGCTTTCGACGAGGTAATCAGGTCCGAGGATATGTATTACCAGAAGTTGGCCTATATTCTGTTCAATCCATGGCGAGCCGACCTGGTGGAAAACCCGTATTGTAAGTACGAATTTTGCAATCTGGGCGAATGGAAGGAGGAAGAGGGGGAGGAGTTTCTGGAGGATTTATATTCCAAGTACGGTCGGTGGGCGGAATGACAGGGGGTATTGCAGGCCACGTTCCGCCCCCGGCGCGGGGACCGGGGGCTGCTGGTCTTTCAGGAGGTATCGGAGGTTGCTAAATCTTTTTATCTTCACCCCGGTAGGGAGCATTCTGACGAGCGTTTTGACCAGTGGAACCATCTGAGCTCGACTCAGCTGCGGGTAAC
>JAGXKX010000047.1 GCA_018335015.1 Candidatus Bipolaricaulota bacterium | reverse complement strand
CAGCCAGAGCCCCGGGGAGGCAAAATCCACGGTCTCCAGCCTGGACGGTACCGAGTTGATCTACATCTATAAGGAAGACGGAAAGGCGAAGGTAGAGGTTAGCGAGGGACTTGAGGAGGAAGTTGACGTAGGAGGATTCCGGGGGAGGTTGAGTTGAGCCTACTTACAAAGAAGCCGTCTTTCGTAGGCGGAATCCATCCAGCCGACAACAAGTTAACCCGGGATTCGGAAATCAAAGATATAGCCCCTTCCGGAACTCTGGTTATACCACTTAGTCAGCACATCGGTGCTCCCGCCAAACCCGTAGTGGAAGAGGGGGACAATGTCAAAAGGGGTCAAAAAATCGGGGAAGCTCAGGGCTTTGTTTCCAGCCCGGTCCACGCTTCATCATCCGGGGAAGTTACTAAAATAGGTAAGTTCCGTCATCCTTCGGGAAACGAGGTAAAAGGCGTAAAAATAGACCTCGACGGAGAAGACAAATCGGTGGATTTTAAAGAAGCCGATCCTGGGGAACTATCCACAGAAGAGATACTAGAGAGAATTCAGGGGGCTGGAATAGTTGGAATGGGTGGAGCTGCTTTCCCGACCCACGTCAAGCTCAGCCCTCCGGAAGAAAAGGATATTGACACTCTAGTCATAAACGGGGCGGAGTGCGAGCCATACCTCACTTCTGATTTTCGCCTGACGCTGGAAGAACCGGAAAAAATAATCAAAGGGACAGAACTGATAGCGGACGTTCTGGAGGTTGATAAAGTCTACTTCGGAATCGAAGACAACAAGCCAGAGGCCGCGGAAGAAATACGGAGCCGGGCCAGCGGCTCCATCGAAGTAGTAGAGCTTCCGACGAAATACCCCCAGGGCTGGGAAAAGACACTTATTCAGGCACTGACGGGTAGGGAAGTACCCGTGGACGGCCTACCTCTCGATATAGGAGTAGTTGTGCAAAATGTAGCCACCGTAAAAGCAATCTGGGACGGGGTGAGATTCGGGGTCCCCCTTACGGAAAGGGTCGTAACGGCCACCGGAACAATCCGCAACCCCGGTAACTACCGAGTCAGGATAGGTACCCGGGGGAAAGAGCTAATCGACCAGTTAGGCGGCTTACCTGAGGGCAGGACTGCTAAATTGATCGACGGCGGTCCTATGATGGGAGACACCCAGCCGGACCAATCCACGCCCGTAGTAAAAAGTACTTCCGGCCTGCTTGCCCTGGGAGAAGAGGCGGCCGTGGCACGTGATTCCTCGCCCTGCATTAGGTGTGGAAAGTGCGTGGACGTGTGTCCTGCAAACCTCCTGCCCACCTCGATATATAAAAGTGTTGAATCCGGAGATATCGAAAAAGCGGAAGAACTAAACACCACTGCCTGCTGTGAATGCGGGTCCTGTACCTACGTCTGTCCCAGTGAAATTCCTCTAGTTCAGTGGATAGTTCAGGGAAAGAGTGAGATAGAGAAACGGAAAGAGTAAGAGCGCTGCTTACTACTCAGTTATCCCATCGAGCTGACAATTTTCATCCAGAAACTCAGTTATCTTTGCCCTGGTAGAGCTATTGGCGGCAAGGTAGCGATCGTACACCATCAGCCCGCCCAGACTCGCTATAAAGAGCAGGCCAGCGGTCCCGCCCTGGAGCGCCTTGCCGTAACTTCCGGAAAATAGAACGTTACTAAGCAGAGTACCGATACCCAGCCCGCCGAGCAACATCGTAGCAGGTATACCAAAGACGATAGCCGCAAGCTTTCCAAAACTTCTCGGCTCGATTTCCAGCCGAACCCTATCACCTTCATTTACACCCAGAGGGTCCAGGGCAGTCACTTCGAAGTAATTACTCGAAAGGAGATTTTCCGAACTACCGCAGGAACCTTCACAATCACCACAACCCCCGTCATGCAGAACCTTTACTTTTACCAGGTTCTTCTCAATCCTCTCCGAGACAATTCCTGCCCTTACCGTCAGCTCCTTGCTCATAGTATGTAATTATAAGGAAGGATCAATCGGTTTCGGAGGCTTCTTCGGGAGAAGGAAATAAGACGATGCAACCGGTGGGACACTTATCGATAGCCATATCGAAGTCGGCATCCTCGCCGTACTCGGAATAGTTCATTCGGGACAAATTGCCCTCCACGGAAAATACTTCTTCGGGCCCGACCTGCTCACATAGCCCACAGGCGATACAACCGACGTCACACTTTTCCCTTACCGCTGAACCTTCGTCTTTGGAGTTACAGGCTACTTTAACAAAATCACCTTCCAGGTCCAGCTCTTCAATTACGATTATATCTCTGGGGCAGGTCTCCACGCACTCTCCACAGGCAGTACAGGCATCCGGATCAATTTTTGGGAGCCCGTTAACCATTTCGATCGCGTCGAACGGGCAGGCTCGAGCACAGTCGCCGTATCCCAGGCAACCGTATTCACATTTCATGTTTCCACCGGTGGTAAGTTCAGCCGTGCGGCAACTCTCGACCCCCTCGTACTGTCCAACTCTTTTCTTCTCCTCGTTACCAGCCCCGCAATGGACCACAGCGAGTTTCATCCTTCCCGGTTCGCTCGAGACCTCCAGCCCCAGAAGGTCCGCTATATTCTCGGCAACTTCTTCACCGCCGGGCACGCAGCTATCAGGGGGTGCCTCGCCCTCGGCCACACCTTTAGCCAGCTGGTGGCAACCGGGATAACCACAGGCCCCACAATCAAGTCCGGGTAGAATATCCTCTATTTCAGTTACTTCAGGATCCTCTTCTACTTTCAGCTTGGTATGAGCAAATCCCAGAAGGCCGGCAAACAGAAGACCAAGTCCGGCCATAGTCGAGGCTGAAATAATTACTACCGGTCCAAACATAATCACTCACCTATGTGGGGACTAATCCGGAAAATCCCATAAACGCCAGAGCCAGCAGACCGGCTACGAGAAGCGTGATGGCCGTTCCCCTGAACGGTTTCGGTATATCCTCTTCATTCAACTCTCCCCTTATACCCGCCATAATCACTAGAGCCAGGGTAAAACCAACTCCTGCTCCAAAACCGAATATAGCTGATTCGACGAAATTGTACTCCCGTAAAACCATGAATAGAGCCAGCCCCAGTACCGCACAGTTCGTCGTAATCAACGGGAGGTAGATACCCAGGGTCTCGTAGAGCTCCGGAAGGTACTTCTTCAAAAACATTTCCACCAGTTGAACCAGAGAGGCAATTACGAGAATAAACGAGACGTACTCCAAAAACTCTACGTTAAAGGCTTTTAGAATAAACGTGTTGATGTTCCAGGTTATTATCGCCGTAAGAGTCATGACAAAGGTAGTGGCTATACCCATGCCGAAAGCTCCTTCCATTTCGTCCGAGACACCAAGGAAGGGACATATTCCCAGGAAAAAATGCAGAACGAAGTTCTGGGTCAGAACTATTGCGACAAATATAAAGAATAATTCCATCGTTACTCACTCTCCGACAGACGCTGAAACAGGGCTACCAGCAGACTAAGGCTTATGAAAGCGCCGGCGGGCTGAACCATAATGATCATCGACTTGTACCAGGTACCCAGAACCTGTGCCCCTCCGATCGTCCCCTGGTAAAATAACTCTCTTACGCTTCCCAGGACGACGAGAGCAAAAATGAAACCGATTCCCATCCCGAGATTGTCCAGCAAAGTTTTACCGACGGGCTGTTTCGAAGAGAAAGCCTCCTGCCGACCCAGTATGATACAGTTTGTAACAATTAACGGCAGATAAGGACCGAGCTGGCTGCTTATTTCAGGTATATGGGCTTCGAAGAGCAGCTTAACAACTGTTACAGAGGAGGAGATAATGATCATAAAACTCGCTATCCTGACCTGATCCGGTATCAACTTTCTCAACGCCGATATAGCCAGTCCGGAAGAAACCAGTACGAAGGTCGTCGCCAATCCCATCGATAGTCCGTTAATAAGTGAGGTAGTAACCGCCAGGGTGGGGCACATACCCAGCACCTGGACGAACACGGGGTTCTCCTTCCAAATACCTTTCACGAATTCTTTGATCATCTCACTCACCCTCGGGTAGTATACTCCGGACCCTGCTCAGTTCTTTGTTGATTATATCTACAACGGCCCGGGAGGAAATCGTAGCGCCAGTAATCGCCTGAATTTCCCCTCGCTCCGGTTCTTCTGACTTTACCAGTCCGATACCCTGACCTGCTTCCAGACCCCTGAACTGGCTCTTGAAACTTTCTCCCCGAATCTTTCCCCCGAGTCCCGGCGTCTCCTCGGACGCCAGTATCTGTATACCCTTTATTTCCTCCAGCTCGGTTCCGACACCAACTATAAGCTCGATTGTTCCCTGATAACCACCGCCACTTGCCGTAAAAGAGTAACCTACAAGCTCGCCAGACTCATCGTAGGATTCGTAAATTACCTTCCCATCCACCGTTCTCTCCTCGTAATCCTCGGTCGGCTGAAGCACGTAAAATACCGCCTCTCGCAGGGCTTCTTGCTGATTCTGTTCTATCAGCGGGTCAGTATAGTTAGAAACCATTGAGAGAGCAATGCCGCTAATCAAACCTAGCAGGGTCAGAGTAAGGATCATCTTGACTATCCTGTTCACCCTCTACCACCGCCAAACGGGGCGGGCGTCGTAAACCTGTCGATAAGTGGTCTAAAAGCATTCATTAATAGGATAGAGTACATCACGCCTTCTGGATTACCACCCCATACCCTTATCACCACGGTAATAATTCCGACTCCGGCTCCGAAAATCCATCTGCCGGATTTGGTTACAGGAGAAGTCGTCGGGTCAGTAGTCATATATATCGCTCCGATCATAAACCCACCAGCCAGAAGGTGAAAAAGTGGGGGCGAATAAGCTGACGGGTCTATCCCCCACAATAGCGCAGATAAACCCAGAAGTGAGGCGAAAGCGGCGCAGGGTATTCTCCAGTCCATGTACCCCTTTGCCAGAAGATAAAGCCCACCCACCAGCAGTGCAAGTGCAGAGGTCTCGCCGAGCGACCCCGAGATATTCCCCAGGAATAACCTTGAAAGGGGGGTCATAACGTTATCAAACCTTGCGGCGGCCAGTGGCGTCGCGGACGTAACGGCGTCGTACCCGGCGGGTTTGGTCCAGGTCGTCATAAACACCGGATAAGCTGCGACTAGGAAAGCCCTCCCGATCAGAGCGGGGTTAAAGATATTTTTCCCGAGCCCTCCGAATAACTGTTTGCCAATTACTATAGCAAAGACACTGCCCAGACCCGCCGCGTAAAGAGGAATTTCGGGGGGCAAAATCAGACCAACCAGCAGGCCCGTCACAAGGGCACTATTGTCGGATAGGTCTACCTCCCGGCCGAGAACCTTTTGCATCAAAGCTTCCGATAAAAGGCTGGCCAGGACTGTCGTCAGTAAAAGGTATACTGCGTCAAGTCGGAAGTAATATATTCCTGCAGCAACCGCGGGAAGGAGAGCTAAAGCCACTCCCCGCATAACTTCTGAGGTCTTTTCGCCCTTATGTACATGGGGAGAATACGAGAGTCGGTAGTTAGAGTCTTGATTGCTTACCATGCAAAAATCCTCTCTCAAGTATTTAAGATCTTAACGATTTAGAAGACAGCCATAACTCATTAATACTTGGGACCCAATCCTATAGTCGGTTTATTAGCACTTCCCTCGCGAAGCAGTGATAGCTTGAACTTATAATAACAAACAAAATTTAACCAGGCAACCGTCTTTTAAAGTAAAACTTACCTACCAGTATTTTTGATGCTGGTTAAGTCTAGAAGGTAAGGGGCTGGGGATAAGTGATGTCTGGGCAGTAATATACGACGATGGTGAGTGAATTAAGTTTAGTTATCGGAGTTTTTAGGCTAGAATATTGGTGGTAGAAGTCGTTGAACTTGATAACCAACTATAATTTCCTCGCGGGAGGTAAACATGGAATCAAACGAAGTTCTCGAAACTATCAAGGAAAGAAGGAGTATATTTAAGTACAAAGAAGAGGACGTGAGCTCGGAGCAAATTGAGACTATTTTGGAGGCAGGACGCTGGGCCCCGTCGTTCGCGAATCTCCAACCCTGGAATTTCGTCGTTGTCAGAGATCAGGATAAGAAGAAAGAGCTCTACGAAATTGCCCGAAGGATTACTCTATTCAGGGAAGGTTTGGAGGAAGCGCCCGTAGTAATTGCCGTAGCAGTAGACCAGGAAGCTGACCCAAACCACTTCGTAGAAGCCGGTGCCGTCGCCTCGCAAAATATGGCGCTAGCAGCTCACAGTATTGGTCTGTCGTCCTACTGGATAGGGGTTTTCGATATCGATGCCGAAAAGAACTCGGCCGAAAAGGACGTGATAGAGGCGCTCGATATGAACGAAGATGCCAGGGTAATATCGCTTCTCCCCGTCGGCAAGCCCGACCAGGAAAGAACCAGCGAGCGAAAAGACCTCGAGGAAATAGTTATAAAGGAGTAATCAGACAAATTACTTAACGTATAGCTTAACAACATAAACTGGAGAAAAGATGGATCTTCAACTTAAAGGGAACGTAGCGATCATAACGGCTTCAAGCAGCGGTCTGGGCAAGGCTTCCGCCAGAGCTTTGGCGGAGGAAGGTGTCAAAGTAGTCGTGAACGGGAGAGATAAAGAGAAACTCTTTGCCGCGGCTGAAGAGATAAGAGAGTCTACTGGCTCAAGCGTCCTACCGGTTCCGGGTGATATAAAGAACCGGAAAACTCTGGAGAAGATCGTCGATAAAACTCTTGACCGGTTCGGTGCTCTCGACCACCTGGTTACCAGCGCAGGAGGTCCGCCAAGCGGTGAAACACTCGAAACGGACGAGGAAGACTGGTACGAAGGATTCGACCTCCTGGTCATGAGCGTATTTCGCCTCGTCAAAAAAGCTGTTCCAACTCTTAAAAAAGGAGGGGGCGGTACGATAGTAAACATCACGTCGAGATCCGTAAAAGAGGCTCTGGACTCTCTTGTCCTGTCAAACTCCATTAGAATGAGCGTTATCGGTCTGGAAAAAACTCTATCCCGGGAGCTGGCGCCGGAGATCCGGGTAAATTCAATCCTGCCCGGTCCTCACCATACATCGAGGATCGACGGGTTAATAGAACAGGCAATGGAACGAGGAGAAATCGACAGCCGAAAGCAGGGGATTGAAGAGTGGAGCGAGTCAGTTCCTCTGGGAAGGCTCGGCAACCCCGAAGAACTCGGGAGCCTGGTTGCATTTCTAAGCTCGCCCCGAGCCTCCTACATAAACGGTGCAGCAATCTCCGTGGACGGAGGCAGCAGTAGGTCCAACCTGTAAGCCGGCAATTTATCTCGGGAACTCGAGCCCGAAGATTTGGGCCGATTGTTTTAATCAATAAGGCGAGTAATCTTTCAACATGGATGGAAAAGTTAATTATCCAACCAGGCTTTTAGATCAGTTAGGGATAGGGTATTTAGCAGGTTTGGTTTTTCGCACCAGCCTCTCCGGGCCAGGTGAATCCCCAGCTCCATGTAGTCGAGGTGGTTTACTCTATGGGAATCCGTACCGATAGTTAGTTTTACGCCTTTTTCTACTGCTCTTTTTACCAGTTTGTCCTCGAGATCCGTCCGAGCCGGAGAGGCGTTTATCTCCAGAGCGGTTCCGGCCTTTCTGGCCCGGGCAAAAATTTCCTCCCAATCCAGGTCAAAACTTCCCCTTTCACCAAGCTTACGCCCGGTAGGATGAGCAATAATATCAACGGACGGATTCTCTATAGCCCTGACAGTCCTTTCGGTTATCTCTACTTTAGATTGGTCGAAGTGCGAGTGAACTCCGGCGATGACTAGGTCCAGTTCTTCCAGAGAATCCTGACTAAGATCGAGAGCCCCGTCGGGCTGAATGTTGGCCTCGACACCTGCTAGAAGTTCAAGTCCTTCGACTGAATTGTTGGCGGATTTAATCTCCTCCAGGTGCTTCGTGACCTGATCATCAGTGAGTCCTCCCACAATTCCAGCTGTTTCCGCGTGATCCGTAACTGCAAGATATCGATAATTTCGCTTCCGGGCTTGCTGGACCAGGACCTCAAGAGTAATATGGCCGTCGCTACTCCTCTCACTGTGACAGTGGAGATCGCCCTTCACCTCATCTTGTTCAACCAGCTGGGGCAATTGATCGTCCCCGGCGACCTCGATTTCTCCTCGATCCTCTCTCAGTTCGGGCGGGATCCATGTCAATCCCATTTTATTATAAACCGCTTCTTCCTCTTCTCCGGCAACTTTTTCCTCGGTTTCCTCATCATACAATCCGTATTCATTAAGTTTATAACGGTCTGAAATAGCGACCTGTCTTAACCTTACGTTATGTTCCTGGGACCCGGTGAAATACTGGAGAGCGGAGCCAAAACTAGCCTCATCAACAATTCTCAAATCAACCCTTAGGCCGGACTCGATTCTGACAGAAGACTTAGTTTCTCCCTTACTGAGAACCTCTTCAAGTCCGTCTAGAGAAGCAAATTGGTCCATTGCTTTATCCCTGTCATCAGCCGTGGCAAGGATATCTACATCTCCAACTGCGTACTTACGCCGGCGCAGAGATCCTGCAAAAGCTACTTTGTCAAACAGAGATGAATCTACCAATTCTTCTTTTATCCGGCGGGCCTCCGGAAGAACTTCGGAAAGATGGCTTTTGCCCTGAGACTCCTTAACTATTTGTAGTCCCTTGAGGATGTTTTCTTCCGATTTTGGACCGAATCCTTTGAGTTCCCTGATTCTTCCGGAATTTAAAGCTTCCTCCAGCCCGGACAGCGAAGTTACGTCCAGCTCCTCCCATAACTTTTTCGCTTTCTTTGGGCCCAGATTTCGAACCTTTAAAAGATCGGGGTCGATAGGTATTTCCCTTTTTAGGTCCTGGTGATATTCCAGCTTTCCGGTTTCCAGAATTTCGGCAACTTTCTCTGCTATGTTCTCGCCCACTGAAGGAATATCTTCCAATCTATCTTCTTTGTGAATATCGGTTAGGTCTTCGGTGAGAGAATCTATTTCTCTTGCAGCCCTACGATAGGCCCGTGGTTTGTACTCTACTCCTTTTATTTCGAGTAAATCTGCTATTTGGTTCAGGATTTCTACAACCTGTTTCCGGGCAGACATTTGACCCTTTAATCCACTCCACGCCTGCCTTCAAATGCCTTGCCCAGAGTCGCCTTGTCCGTAAATTCCAGATCTCGGCCTACAGGAATTCCCTGGGCAATACGCGATACTTCTACGTCAAGGGGGCGAAGCTTCTTAACTATATACATGGAAGTGGATTCACCTTCAGTCTTTGGTTCCAGAGCCAGTATTACTTCCTCAACCCTATCATCCTTCGCCCTTTCGGTCAGCTCGCTAATGGATAAATCCTCCGGAGACACGTCCTCTATCGGGTTTACGAGACCACCAAGAACGTGGTAAAGGCCCTCGTACTTGTGCGTCGATTCTATCTTTGCAATATCCCAGGGCCTGCTAACTACGCATATCTTTCCCCGGTCTCGCTTGGGGTCGGAGCAGATCTCGCATTTATCGCCAAGCGAAAAATTTCCACATACCTGACAGCGTTTTACTTCTTCAGTCAGTCCTTTCAGGGCCTCCGAGAGTCGATAAACTTCATCCGAGTCTCTGGTAAGTAAATGGAAAATCAGTCGTTCCGCCGTCTTCTGGCCAATACCCGGAAGTTTCTTGAACTCCGAGATAACCCGTTCCAGAGGCTCAATCATAATCCAGGAATATTTGGCAGGTCCATTCCACCCGCTATGTCCCCCATTTCCTCTTGCTTCATTTCCTCTGCCTTTTCCTTTGCATTGTTGACCGCAGCGAGAATTAAGTCCTCAAGCATTTCCGGGTCATCAGGATCGACGACTTCTTTCTCGATACTTATATTTACAACTTCCTGATTCCCGTTCATGACGACTTTGACCATGCCGCCGCCTGCAGTAGCTTCGACCTCTTTCTCGGCAAGCTCTTCCTGCTTTTTCTCCAGTTCTTCCTGCATCTCTTGCGCCTTCTGCATTATGTTATTAATGTTGCCAAAGCCCTTCATGGTATTACCTCCAGTTTATAATCGGCCTTCTTCCACCACGTTACCGTCAAACTTATCCTTAACCAGTTCGGCCTTCTCGTCGAGCAGACCAGTATTCTCTTCTGACTCGGTCCGGTCTTCTCTTTCATTATAAATTATCCGCAATTCATCTACATCATCAAAACAATCCTGTACCGCTTCCCGCAGATAAGAAAAATTCCTTTTCTTTTCCAGGCTTTCCTTATGAAAAGAGTACTCCCTACCGAACTCCAGGTAAAGGTCCTGGTTTCGGAAAACCGGGTGCGCCTCTTCAAGGAAAGCGGCAATCGATATCTTTTCCTCCTCTATCCTTTCGATCATATTCTTCCAGCGGTCCGAGCCCCTCAAATCTCTACCCGATTTCTCACCTTCCATATCATGGGGCTCTCCGACACTATCCTTACTGGAGCTATCGGATTCATTCTGAATTTCCTCGGCAGGCATGCTGGATCCATCGACTTCTTGAGGGGGGGTCTCTCGGGAGGTTCCCGGAACCTCTTCGGGTTCCGGTTCTCTTGTCGATCCAGTTTCCCCTGCATTCATTTCCTCGAGTAACTCCAGCGTACCTATCTCCAGAGTAACGCGCTTGTGAGTAGAAGACTTGAGGTCGTCCGATGAGTCCAGAATCCCTCTGGACAATTTTACAAGCTTTTGCAGATCCGAGCGATCTTCGGTGTGTTTGATTTGAGTTCTGAGCTTTTCGAGAACCTGATCGAGGAATAGCTCGGGATCTTTTCCCCGCTTCTCAAGCTCATCCAGCACCTCGAGCGCTTTCCCGGGTCTTCCAGTGATCAGAGATTCCGTGTATTCCTCGACAACTTCTCCCCTTGTCAGGCCCAGCAACTCAAATAGATCATCTTTCTTGACCTTGCCTGCGGGATCGTAGGAGATAATCTGTTCCAGAACCACCAGTCCGTCCCTCATTGACCCCCGAGCCCGGGACGATATCAGATTCAGGGCCTCCTCGGTAATTTCCACTCCTTCCGAAGAAGCGACCTCCCACAACCTGCCCTTTATCTCCGACCTGGCAATTTCAGTAAATTCGAAAACCTGACACCGAGAAATGATCGTGGCGGGAACCTTCTCCGGCTCGGTCGTTGCAAATATAAAAGTGACCCTGTCCGGTGGCTCTTCGATCGTCTTTAAAAGAGCATTGAAGGCCTGGGTTGTCAACATGTGAACTTCGTCTATGATGTAAACCTTATTCTGCAGTTCCGCCGGGGCAAAATTGACTTCTTCCCTTAACTCCCTTATTTTGTCGATACCTCTGTTCGAAGCTCCGTCTATCTCTACTATATCGAGTACAGTTCCTCTCTCGATTTTCTTACAGCTGGTGCACTCGTTGCAGGGTTCCCCGTCCTGACTGTTTTCACAGTTTATGGCTTTGGCAAGTATTCGAGCGACGGAAGTCTTTCCCGTGCCTCTGGGACCTGCAAAAAGGTTAGCGTGAGAGGTCTCGCCCTTTTTTACCGAATTCTGGAGTATTCTGACCGGACCTTCCTGACCGACTACTTCCTGAAACCTCGAAGGTCTCCACTTTAAGTACAGCGACCTTTTTTTTCCTTGGGTCTCCGGCACTATAACCACCAAATAAAGTTATCGGGAAAGTTTGGGATGACGGACGCTAAAGCAAGAAATTAACTAGAGGGACAAATCTCCTAAAAGTAATTATTTTCTAAGATCACGGAAAATGGACCCACCCCATAGAACGGGGGCAGAACCACTGACAAAACCCTAAGCTTATCCCCAGAACGACCGGGTATTTGCCGGAACTTGCCGAGTACCGGCAAGCGACTGGATTACTTCCACGGGCTGCCGTGTTCGTCGCCGTAAGGCAATAACCCCAGGTATCTTGCGCTCTTGATGGCTTCCGCAGCTTTTCTCTGGTGCTTTTCACAGAGTTTCGTCGCTCGTCTTGGAAGTATCTTTCCCGATCTATTGGTAAACTGCTTCAGTTTATTGTACTGCTTGTAGTCCAGATCTATTTCGCCCTCGCAGGCAGCACATCTGTTAGATCTCCTTCGCCCCATATTTAATCAACCACTCCTGTGGGTGTAATGGATTTTGTCTTGATTGAACTCCCTGAACCTGAACCGGAGTCCTTCTGAAGTAAACCAGCTATTAGTTTTTCAGGCAGAAACCGCTTCGGCTAATTCGTCGTTTCGGAAAATCTGGTACCTGATAACGCCCTCTTCAACGTTCGACTTGTCGGATATCTCGTCTATGTCATCAGAGGAAGCTTTGAACTCGACCAGGAGATAAAGCCCCTTGTTAAAACCCTGAATCTCGTAGGCTAACCTCTTCTTCCCCCACTCTTCCATAGACTGAACTTCCCCTTGACTGCTCTCAACTATCGATCTGAGTCTTTCCTTCTTCTCGTCCAGACCCTCTTCTTCCAGCTCGGGGTCCAGAAGGTACATTACTTCGTATCCTTTTAAATTATTCAAGGTGTCACCTCTCTAGAGACGAAAACTTGTTAGCGGCTAAATCTAATTTATATCTTCCGGACGGTCTCCGTTTACCTGCTTAAAATAAAGAAACCGTGCAACTTTATTAGCACATAAATTTACCAGACGAACCCGGTACTGTCAACTGGCTCGGCTGGTCTAGCTCTTGAAAGAACCCGGTTCTATCGTTAGCCTTTTTATGCTCTGGGTCCATAGCTCAGTGGTAGAGCATCCGGCTCATAACCGGGCGGTCCTAGGTTCGAATCCTAGTGGGCCCACCACCCAAAAATCTAACTTCCACTCAGTTCTCTCACCACTATTCGGAAGCGCGGATTAGCTCATAAACAATAGCTTTGTTTTTCAGTTCAAACCTACTGCCCCTTACCTGGCTGCCGGGATTTAGTCTACTGGTAAAATTTTAAGGTTAAATCAGTTGCCAGGTAAGGGGCAGTAGGCACATGAGGACAAAATAATGATGTACGGGGATGGTGAAAAAACTGAGTTCCAACCACTTGAAATACCCCACCTCCCGGATTATTATTCTTAAGCACTCAAACCAAGGTCTTTGACAGGTGGGAAGAGCCGAAAGTGTTTAAACCGAGAGGGTATGATCCCGGCTCAGGATGAACGCTAGC
>JAGXKX010000046.1 GCA_018335015.1 Candidatus Bipolaricaulota bacterium | reverse complement strand
AGCTAAACTTAATTTATGAGGTTGACTTCATTTTTTCCCTACTGGATTCCTTTACCTTACCTGGTTGCCGGACTACCTCTATTGCTAAGCTTTAAGAGTTAGATCGATACGACCCCCGGGCTTCCCGGGCCGAGAAATTTCCGACTCGCGTGCTCAAACGGAGTTGTTTCTGCTCAAGTTCGACTACTACAAATTTACCGTAGTAAGAGTTGGCATTACCCAAAACCTTTCTCCCTATGCTCTTCCCCACTTACCTGGCTGCCGGATTTCGTCTACCGCTGTGTTTAAAATGTTAAATCAGTTGCCAGGTAAGGGGGGAAGAGCAGATGACGGACCATGCGCCGCTTCGCTGGAATTTCCCCGGCGAAAAATTCACTGCTTCCGATCTCGGCTTCGCTCTCCAGCACCCATGGGATGAACCTGGATTCTCCTCACAAAACCTAAAAATTCACGTTCATTTAGGACGATAGAAGTAGCGGCAACCAGCAAAGAACGAGTTCTTAAATGGATGAGATAATTTATTGGGTTGAATTTGTCCAATATGCATTGTATCAATATTGGAAAGGCACGAAAGGAGCGCCATGAAAATAGGTTTCGTGACGGGAGCCTATCTACCAGCCCCTGGTGGAGTTACGACTTCCGTGGTTAATTTCTCAAAACAGTTACGGAAACTGGGACAGGAAGTTTACATATTTTGTCCCAATTATCCCGAGGAGGAAACGACCGATGACGAAAACGTCTTCAGGATTCCCTCTTATTATAGCCCCCTGTTAAAGGACTTCAGACTTACGGACCCTTTTCAGGCTGCCAGGATTTTTCGAAGGGAGTTTTCGGGCCTTGATATAGTTCATATACACCTTCCCACTGTTATGAGCGCTCCCGCCCGGTGGATAGCGGGTTTCTACGACGTCCCCATATTTCTAACCTATCATACGAATCTGGAACTTTACATTCGCCATTACGTGCCCGGGGTACCGAAAGATATAGCTCGAGCGCTCACGAGGTTTTACACGTCGCGGGAGACGAAAAACGGGGAGAAAGTCTTCGTTCCCTCTCCGGATATGGAATCTTTGCTGGAGTCTTACGACCTCGACCCTCCTCTTGAGGTTTTACCCACGGGAATTGACCTGGAGACGTACGAGAAAGAGAACGAAGGAGTGAGAACGTTGAGAGAGCAGTTTGGAATAAAAGAGGGCGAAAAGATTTTACTTTACGTGGGACGGGTTGGGAGCGAGAAAAACGTCGGCTTTCTGCTGGACGCGTTTAAAGAGATATCCAGGACCTTTTCTCCCGTTCACTTCGTAATAGTAGGTGGTGGTAGGGGGCTGGGAAAAGTGTTGTCTCGTGTTAGTAAGATGAATGCTTCCAGAAAAATACATTTCACGGGTTACGTCGAGCAGGATGAGGTGCTGGCTCAGTACTATCGCGAGGCCGATCTCTTCTTATTTGCTTCCCTAACGGAAACTCAGGGACTCGTCATTGCTGAAGCACTGGCTGCCAGGACCCCCGTAATTGCGGTGGACGCTCCGGGGGTCAGGGACGTAATAAAGGGTGATAAAGGAGGTTATCTAGTGCCAGAGGACGTCTCGAGGTTCAGCAAAAAGGTTAAAAAGTTACTTGAAAGCCCCGATCATATGAACCGTAAAAGAGAGGAAGCAAAAGATGTTGCTCGAAACTTTTCGGCTGAGGCAATGACGAGAAGATTGTTTGAAAGTTACGTAGAGGTTATAGGGAGAAAGGAATAAAAAAGAAGGCCGGTTAAGGCCCTCTTTTCGCGAATCAACTGAATTTAATTACCGTCGTGCAGTTTTTTACAGTACTAAGAGCAGTTCTTCTTTTCGTTTTCTGCTTCTTTTCTCATTCTATGTGAAATGTCTTCCAGGTAGTTCTCACGGTAAATTTGCTTAATAGCTGAAAACTTGCTTGCTTCGTTACCTTTTTTATTCATTTTGACACACCTCCAAGTGTACTTGTTCCTAATTTAGGTTTTGGAAAACCTTTTAATTAAATAGTTAATTAAACGACTAAATTATAGCTGGTAAGATTATATATTCAAGCGGTCATATATAAATTTATGTAAAATTTTATATTTAAATGGAAGAAACCGGGATTATTTCGCCTTCAGAAACTCGTCGTAAATTCCCGCATATTCCCGGCCAATTTTTTCCAGTCGGTGTTCTTCGGCGGTGGATCTGGCTTTCTTGGCTAGACTTTTCCTCAGATCTTTTTCCTCCATCGCCTTCCTTACCAGGCGGACGAACTCTTCCTTGGTTTCCCCTTTTAAACAGTTTACCCCGTCCTCCAACCATCCCCTGTAAGCGGGGAGGTCCCTGGTCACAATCGGCAATCCCAGTGCTGCTGCCTCCAGTAGGACTATTCCCTCGTTTTCCTCCTTGGAAGGAAAAAAGAAAAGATCACCCGAAGAGAATGCCGCGCTGATGTCCTCGACGTAACCGGTAAATTGGGCGTTCTCGGGCGAGTTACTTATCGCGTCGTCCATTTTCCGGTCAAACATGAATAGACGATTCATCCTGTGGCCGTACCAGATAAATTGATACTGGGGTAGTGCTTTTGCTACTTCGACAAAGGTGGATATGTCTTTTCGAGGTATGACCTGACCGACGACGATTACCGTCGGTCTTGTTAAATCGAATTTTTCCCTGTATTTTTCCCTTCCCTCCTCCGAATATTCGACCTTTGAAAGATCGACGCCGTTACTGACCACTCTGGTTTTATTCTGATCGACGCCGAATTCGGCAATCATACCCTTAGTGTACTCGGAAGGAGCGATAACTCTGTCGCCGGCGTTATAGAGAAGAGATAACCATTTTATAAAAGGTTTTTCCAGGTATTTCGATAGCGTGAACCCTCCTTCGATATCCTTACCGGAGTGGGCAAATACTACACCCATCTTACCGCGTCGCTGAGCTTGCTTTAGTCTCAAATAGGATATCGGACCTGGCCAATTTATATGGATCACGTCGTAGGGTTCTTTTGGTTTATCTTTAACTGCAATTTCGTTCTCCCGCAGAGCTTTTTTCTGTTGTTTGACGGCCGCAGTTATACCGTGAGTTCCGTACATGGTTGGATCTTCGTAAACACAGACGGTTTTCATATCCCCCAATCCCTGTTGATTTTTTTTGGTGATTTAATTATGCCTAATTATTCCAAGTGCATATAAGACTAGCGAGCAACGTGTGAAAACTCAACAACTTGTGATTTATCTCCATATATATGAAAATTAGAGTCAAATGACACTCGCTTTAAACAAAGGAAGGTTCGAAGGAACAGATGAGCTGGCTTCTCTATAACTTGATCGGCCTCTTTTTTCGTTTGGGCATAAAACCCTATTTCGATCTTCAGGTGGATGGCCTGGACAATTACAGCGAGTCTCCTTCTTCGCTGGTAGTTGCAAATCATAAGCGCGACCTGGATTCAGTGCTCATTGCCTCCATACTTTATTATCATAACGGGTTCCTTCCGCCCTCAACTCCTATTTCTTTCATGGCCGATGAAAACCTTTTTCAACCGGGTTTTCTGGGGAACTGGATTAAAGGACCACGGCTGCTCAAAAAAGCCCTACAGCCCCTCTCGTTGAGTTATATACTGAGAAAGCTCCACGCGCATCCGATAGGTAAACTTGATTTTCATTCGGTGCCCGTTCACGACGCACTGAGGATAATAAAGGAAAACGACGACGATCACGAATTAAGGGAGATAATAAAAGAAGAAGCGCTGGAAGATTTGCTCGAAGAATCGTCGTTCGGAAGCCATGAGATGACGATATCGGAGTTTTTTGAGCGCGAAGGTTATCCCAGGAAGAAAATTAATTCCAGGAATTTCAAACCGGAGTTCAGAAAAGCAGTCAAGAAGAGTAAGTTGAGCGCTGTAAAAGGTCAATTGGGTAAATTCATTCAACTGCTAAACGAGGGTGCAATTCTTTACATTACTCCCGAAGGTACTCTCACGCAGAACGGTATGCTCGGACCGTTAAAAGACAGCCTGCTCATTTTGATCGACGAGGCGGATTCCGAAGTAACTGTGGTTCCTACTAATATCACCTATGACTTCACGAATACTGGGAAGGCCCGGATATTCGTGAACCTGGGGGAGGAAATAAGGGGGCTGGAAGAGTTAGATCGCAAGGAAAGAAGCACCAGATTGAGAAAGACGATCCTCGGTTTGACAACGATTAACCTTGGCCAGCTGGGGAGCTATCGTCTCAAGTCCGCAAAGGAGGAGGGTCGGGATAAAGTAAAGCTGGACGAATTTCACGAGAGGGTTATGAAGGACCTGGAATACTTCGAACGGAAGGGCTACAACCTGGACGATAAGTTATCCGATCGGGAAGGTGTAGAGCAGAGGTGGCGGTCATTTATCGACTACTGTCTTGAGAGGGGTATTCTCGAAAAAGAAGGCGACGTTAATCGTAAGGAGGAAGAAGTACTGACTCTCTCGCCCGACCTTGGTTACGACCGAACCGAGATTCCCCGAGGATACAGGCGGGATCCAGTTAATTATTGTGCCAATGAGATAATAGCTCTGGAGAAGGTTGGTTTGATAAATCTGTGACTTCCGAAAGCTGTGAGAGCCTCTACCGAAGGACCAGTCTGAAAAGACTGCTTCGCCGGTTCGATATCCGGGCGGATAGAAACAAAGGGCAACACTTCCTTGTTGAAAGAAAATACCTGGAGACCGTGGCCGAAGGGGCAGGTACCGGGGAAGTCGTACTGGAAGTTGGGGCGGGACCCGGTTCGTTGACCTGCCTGCTGAAGGAGAAATTCAACAGGACCATCGCAGTCGAGATAGACGATAGATTTAGCGATCTGTTTGCCGAGCTAAATCCGGAAGAATCGGTGGAATTTATTCGAGCGGACTTTTTAAATCTCGATTTCACCGAACTTAACCTAGGGCAGAAAGGTACTGCCAGGTTGGTGGGAAATATACCTTACAACATTACGGGAAAGATACTGGAAAGAGCCGTCTCCGGGCGCGAATACTTTTCTAAGGCAGTTTTCACCTTACAGAAAGAAGTTGGGGATAGAATTTTGGCTGACCCCGGAACTAAAGGTTGTGGAGCAATTACCTATTTTGTCCAGGGTTATGCGGAGGTGGTTCATCTCGCTGACCTTCCGCCCGAAGCCTTTTACCCGCCGCCCGAGGTGGAGTCTTCGATAGTTGAACTCGACTTTAGCTCGAAAAAAAAGTTCGAATCCGACGACGAAGCCTTCTTCACGGTGATTCGTGGTCTATTTAACTACAGGCGGAAGACGGTGCGCAAAGGGTTAATCGTTTCTCCCAGGTTCCAGCTGGAGCGGGGCGAAGTAGACGAACTGCTGGACCGAGGCAATATCGACCCGCGAAATCGTCCCGAGGAACTTACACTGGAGGATTACGATAGACTGACGGCCCTTATTGGTGATCCGGGCTAGGGTCAAGGTGTAAACGACTTCACAGGGCCACCTGCAGTTGCATTATACGTTAGGGTCTTATATTATTATGGAGAAATTCTTGGGATTAAGTGGAGGTATTACATAGATGGCACAACCAAAAGTGGTTGATGGACGCGCTCATTGCGTTGGTAAGAGAAAAGAGTCCCGTGCCCGGGTTTACCTTGAACGTGGGGACGGTGAAATTAAAGTAAACGGGGAAGATGCTGTGGAGTACTTTCAAGCTCTCCCGTTCACGGAAGAAATGATTAATCTTGTTGCACGTAAGCCCTTCTCGGTCACCAACACTGAGAACCATTTTGACGTGGAAGCGAACCTAGACGGTGGAGGTTATAAAGCTCAGCTAGAAGCACTTCAGCATGGCATAGCCCGTGCTATGACCGCTCTGGGAGATGAATACAAGAAGGACCTGAAACAGGAAGGGTTACTTACCAGGGATCCCCGAATGGTCGAGCGGAAGAAAATTGGGAAGCACAAAGCGAGAAGGGGACAGCAGTTCTCCAAACGTTAATAAGGAGCCTTTCCCTACTTTCTTGAGTGTTTTTAGATTATTAGCAATTTCTCGATTGGAGTGAGGCAATATGAAAGAAGGAATTCATCCCGAATTAAAAGAAGTAACAGTCAAATGTGCCTGTGGAAATACATTCGAGACGCTTTCCACTCAGGAGGACCTGCACGTAGACGTTTGCTCTAACTGTCACCCGTTCTTCTCCGGTGGAGATCGGTTTCTCGATTCCGAAGGCAGGATCAGCAAGTTCGAGAAGAAGTACGGAATTGATTCCGACGAAGAAGAGGAGTCAGAAGCCGAAGAGCCGGAATCGGAAACCCGTGAAGCAAACCAGGAAGAGACGGAAGAAGAGCCGGACGGCAAGGAATAGCGAGGAGTTAACGGTTGGCGATCCTTACGCTGCTTTTCCCCGAGGTTAACCAATGCCAGTAGGTGGGCAGGCCGTAATCGAAGGCGTTCTGATGAGGAACGAGGACGATATTTCGGTTGCTGTAAGGAGAGTTTCCGACGGGGAAGTAGTAGTCCGGAACCTCGAGCCGAGAAAAAAGTTCAAGGGGTTGAGCGGAGTACCTTTTATTAGGGGACTTTTCAACCTCTACGATATGCTTAGTACGGGAATCCGGGCACTGAACCTTTCCGCCGAAATCGCTCTCGAAGAGGAGGAAGAAGATTTCGGAGCCAAGGAGGCAATTCTAACTACGGGCCTGGCTCTGCTCATATCTATAGGTTTTTTCGTAATTCTTCCCGTATGGGCCACTAACAACCTGTGGGGACTAAGTGAAGCGAATGCCTTTCTGTTTAATCTGGTGGAAGGGTTGATCAGGATAGGGCTTTTCCTGTTGTACCTGGTGGCTATTACCTTCTTCGAGGATATAAAGAGGGTTTTTGAGTATCACGGAGCGGAACACAAGTCCGTTTACGCTTACGAGGACGGGAAAGAACTGGCCGTCGACGAGGCAAAGGGCTATAGTACCTTACACCCTCGCTGCGGAACGGCGTTTTTGATGATAGTTCTGGTCGTGGCTATCCTGACGTTTTCACTGGTCGGCAATCCACCAATTTTGATCAAGATTGCCTCGCGAATCCTGTTACTTCCCGTTGTTGCTGGGGTTTCTTATGAAATTCTCAGGTTCTCAGGGAGGCATACCGATAACCCATTCCTGCGGCCATTTCTAACCCCCGGTCTAATGCTTCAGAAGATTACCACTCGCGAACCCTCGGAGGATCAGATCGAAGTAGCTCTGGCGGCTCTAAAACAGGTAGTGGGCGAAGATAAAGCAAACCAGCAAGCATCCGATTGAAGTTAACTCTCGTGACTTCTTTTTGAGGGAATTAGTTCTTTACGGCTTACGGTCATTTTATTAACCCCTTTTACCAAGTTAATTAAATCAAAGTATTTCATTTTTTACCCGCTTTTAGATTGACAACTCGTCTCCGTTGAGATATTATGAGACGTATCTTAAACTATAGGTCAATAGAGGGTGTTAATTGTCAAACATGCGTAATATCCAAAAAAACGAGGTGATCAGACCAGCTTCGGATAGTTTAGCTCACTATGCTTATTCTTATTGGTATCCTCGTTTCTAGGGCGTAACCCATCGATTGAGCTGGGCTATCCCTAGAAACTGTTAAGCTATAGGTTTTTCCTATAGCTTTTTTTATTTGGAGCCCGAAAGTCCATTTTGTGACAGAATCATAAGTCCACGTTTAGGAATTAAAATGATTAAACACATAAAAAAGGAGGAGAACATGCGAGCATCACCAAAGAATATTTTACTGACTTCGTTGGTGCTGATAACTTTATTATTTGGGTTATCAGGTGTCGGGCAAGCTGCGGAGGAGCCTATATCAATCGGAATTACCCAAATTGTCGAACATCCCGCTCTGAATGCTGTCAGAGACGCGGTTATCGACACGGTAACTTCTGCCGGTTACGAACGAGGAGAGGACGTCAAATTTCTTCTTAAAAACGCCCAGGGAGATATGAATAATGCCGTTTCAATTGCCCAGACTTTTAAATCAGAAGGCGTTGACTACGTCGTTACAATTGCCACCCCCACTTCAGTGGCAGCTGCTCAGGTGCTAAAAGAGACCCCCCTCGTTGTTTCCGCGGTAACGAACTTCGTGGAAGCGGGGTTAGTGGAAAGTTTTGAAGACTACGAGAACCCGGAAAATAACGGCAATATTACGGGAATATCCGACCAGGTTCCGGTTAAAGCCCAGTTTGAGTTGATAGAGCAACTTGTTCCCTCCGTGGAAAAAGTCGGGAATGTATTCAACTCCGGCGAGGCCAATTCCGCATTCCTCACGAAACTAGCTCGCCAGGTTACTGACGAGATGGGAATTGACCTCGTGGAGGCTACCGCCAGTAGCAGTGCCGAAGTAAGTGCTGCTGCAAAATCGCTCAGGGGTCGTGTTGATGCTGTCTGGATATCCACGGATAACACGGTTGTTTCGGCACTCCCCGTGGTCTCTAAAATGACTAAAGATGAGGGAATTCCTTTGGTAGTGGCAGACCCCACGAGTGTCAAAGAAGGTTCGATAGCCGGTTACGGGTTCGACTACTATTCCCACGGTCTCCGGGCAGGCGATATCCTGCTTGAGGTTATGGGTGGAAAAGCACCGAACGAGGTCCCCATTCAGGTTATGCAGGCGGAGGACCTCACACTGGCTTTAAATATGGACTACGCCCGGGAAATAGATTATCGGTTCCCCGCGGAAGTGCTGGAGCAGGCGAATCAATTTATCCTAGCCGGCCAGTTGTGGACGAAAGGGAGTGAATAGCGAGTAAGTCTATTGTCGGGACCTGAAAATTCGTTCGGGTCCCGGCAACTTAAATGAACAGTTTTTGAGTCTAAAGGATTGTAATTTCAACCATTAAGGTGATCAGGTATCGATGTCTCTTTTGATTGACGCACTTGAACAAGGAATGGTTTACGGAATTATGGCCCTTGGGGTCCTGATAACCTTTAGGGTTCTTGATTTTCCCGACCTGACCGTGGACGGGAGTTTTACCATGGGAGCGGGGATTACCGCTGCCCTGATTGTGGGTGGCTGGAATCCAGTTGTCGCCCTTTTGCTGGGTGTAGCTGGAGGAATGGTCGCGGGAATTTTTACGGGTTTGCTCAGCACGAAACTAAATATTCTGAATCTGCTGGCCGGAATTCTAACCATGACCCTGTTATATTCGGTGAATCTGCGGATAATGGGTCGCCCAAATATCCCGCTTCTCGGACAGTCGACAGTTCTGGACCAATTTCGTTCTCTACTAACCCCGATTGGTCTGGGAGACTATAGCGATTTGGTTTTCTTCGGGTTGGTGCTCATATTCCTCAAATTCTTACTGGATCTTTTCTTCAATACTGAACTTGGACTGGCACTAAGAGCAACCGGAGATAACGAACAGATGATACTTTCCCAGGGGGTTAATACGGATACTATGAAGATATTGGGCCTGGCCATTTCAAATGGTTTGGTGGCTTTTTCGGGGGGTTTGGTGGCTCAATACACCGGATTTGCAGACGTGGGGATGGGAATCGGAATGATAATCGCCGGGCTGGCTTCCGTGATCGTGGGAGAAACTCTACTACCGACGAAAAGCTTTATATGGGTCTCCACAGGGGTCATAGCGGGATCCATTATCTATAGAACTGCTATTATGCTTGCCCTGAGATACGGGTATAATTTTGGATTCAAGGCCAGCGATCTCAAACTGATAACCGCGCTCATAGTTATCGTGGCCCTCGCGACTCCCCAGGTCAGGGAGAAGCTAAATCTGAAACTCGGTGAGAGTGTAGGTATCTGATGAATGGAGGGGGTAAAATGTTAAAAGTTAATAACCTAACGAAAAAATTCTTTCCCGGAACCCCGAATGAACTAACGGCGGTTGACGATCTCGATCTTGAAATGACTGATGGAGATTTTCTTACCGTAATTGGCAGTAACGGGGCGGGAAAAACGACGTTCTTAAACTTAATTGCGGGGACGATGACCCCTACCAGAGGTAGAATATTTTTGGACGGCCAGGAGGTAACCCAGGTTCCGGAATACGAATGCGCTGAACTCGTAGGGCGAGTCTTTCAGGAGCCCGGTAGAGGTACCGCTTCCGGCATGACCGTGGCCCAGAACCTTGTACTGGCGTTGAACAAGGGCCATAAAAGCCTGCGTATTGGAGTCAATCGAGAGAGGAGAGAGTTTTTCAAAGAAGAACTTGGCAAGCTGGGGCTGGGGCTGGAGAACCGGCTTGACGAGAAGGTCGTACATCTATCGGGGGGACAGCGTCAGGCACTTGCCGTATTGATGGCGACCTTAACAATGCCTAAAATTCTGTTGCTGGACGAGCATACTGCTTCTCTTGACCCGAAAAACGCCAAAAAAATACTTGAGGTAACGAAGAAACTGGTTTCGGAGAAAGAGCTTACTACGATTATGGTTACTCACGATATGAATCAAGCCATAGATCTAGGAAACCGCCTTATAATGTTGCATAGAGGATCTATGATATGTGACGTGGAGGACGGCCAAAAAGAAGAACTAACGGTGGACAAGCTGATCGAACTATTTTCGGAAAAGGATATAGTGGACGACGAGCTACTGCTGACGACCCGTCAGTAGTAGTGGACTACTGGCTCTCTGCCCCTAAATGGTAAACTTAGCAACCGAAAAGAATTGCTATTCGCTGGAGCGTTTGAAGTTCGAATGTTAACTGGATATCTTGTATTACTGGACTATTTTCATTATAATCGCCCTAATCAACTCCAATAGGAGGGTAAATAGTGAATAAATTGCAAAGTCTCAACAAGCATTCATTCAGAAATGTTTTTGGAAAAGTATTTGTTCTCGTGTTATTGCTCGCTCTATTAGTACCCACGACCGGTGTTCACGCAGCGGACGATGAGGTGAAGATCGGCTCTCTAATGGCAATGAGTGGTGCGCTGGCCTCTTATGGACCACCGATCAACAATGGAGTACTACTGGCCGCGAAGCATCTCAACGAAGCGGGAGGCGTGCTGGGTAAAGAAGTTAAAATAATTACGAGGGATAGCAAGACCGATCCGACAAGCGGGGTGGATGCGGCGAGGAAACTGGTTAATGTGGACGGCGTGTCTGCAATAGTGGGACCATTGTCCAGTGGAGTTACGTTACCGGTAGCGGAGAGTGTTACTATTCCAAACAAGATCGTCCAGATTTCACCTTCCGCTACCACCCCCCAGTTGACGGTTTTAGAGGATGATGACTATGTATTTAGAACCGTAGTCACTGACGCTGTGCAGGGAGTCATCCTTGGTCAACTTGGATTGGATATGGGCTATGAGAGTTTCTCCTTTGTCTATGTTAATAACGATTACGGCAAAGGGCTCGCGGATAAAGCGGCTAACTGGATAGAAGAAAATGGTAGTGAGGTATTGGCAAAAGTCCCATACGAAAAAGGTAAAGCTTCTTATCGCGGTGAACTCGATCAGGCGACAAAAGGTAACCCGGATGTTTTGATCCTGATCGGCTATCCCGAAAACGGGGCAAACATAATAAGACAGGCAATATCGGGGGGATATATTGATGAGTTTCTCCTACCGGACGGGATGAAAGCGCCAGAGTTAATAGAGAATGTGGGAGCCCAGTATTTGAACGGTACTTTTGGAACAGTCCCGGGCACGAAGGATACACCGTCTGCAACTACTTTTAATGAGTCCTATGCAAACGAATTCGGCACTGCTCCTCCTAAACCTTTCATGACTAATGCTTACGACGCGGCTGCCGTAATTAGCCTGGCCATGCAGAAAGCGGGCAGCATGGATTCGGAGGCCATCAAGAACAACCTGCGTGACGTCGCCAACCCGCCAGGAGAAGAGGTTTACGCTGGAGCGGAAGGCTTTGAGGAAGCATTTAAATTGCTGGAAGCAGGTAAAGCCATCAATTACGAAGGGGCGGGAGGAGCAGTTAACTTTAATAAGGTAGGAGATGTGGTATCTCCAATAGAAATATGGAAGATAGAAGACGGGAAAATAGTTACTGAACGCGTAGAGGAAGTAGGAGTTGTGGAAGGTAACTACGTACCTAAAAAGGTTATGGAAGAGTAATAAAAGTACTGCTTAGCTTTTTCTGACGAATCAAAGGGCCCCGATTTGGGGCCCTTTTTATTTTCAGTTTTTTCTCATTCGTTACTGCTGCTTCCCAGTTTCGAGATTATCTTTTCTCTACCGAACAGGCCCTGCGGGCGGAGTAGAAGTATCGCGTCCAGAAGGATACCCATCAAGAGCATCCTGACGAACCCGGCTTTGTTCGTTATCCCCGAAGGCAAGAAGTCTATAAAGAATTCGCTTCCGATCCAGACCCCCCAGACCACGAAGGCGCCGAAAATTACCCCTTTGTTGCTCCCCGTGCCACCGAGCAGGATCATCAGCCACACTATAAACGTGGCCATAAGCGGGGTAAAGGAGCTGGGGCTGATAAAGCCGACGTAGTGAGCGTAGAGCGCTCCGGCCACCCCCATGATCATCGACCCGAAGACGAAGGACTGCATCTTTACGTTCCAGCTGTTCTTGCCGGACATTTCCGCCATCTTTTCGTCCTCTCTCACGGCGTTGAGCATCCTGCCCCAGGGAGAACGGACCCCGACCTCGGTTAACCGGTAGAACACGTACAGGAGAATCCCGGCAATCCCCAGGTAGATCCACTCTGAGAGGTCAGCGCCGACTAAGTTTCTCGTCGGTTGAGGAATGCCTCGAATGCCCCAGACGCCGTTCGTCAGCCATTTTTCGTTTTTTACGATAAGTCGGATTGTCTCGGAGATCGCCAGCATAGAGATGGCAAAAAAGCCTCCACGTAACCTTAGAGCGGGAAAAGCGAGTAGGTAAGCCAGCAGCCCGGATAAGGCGACGGCCCCGATTAACCCCACTATGAAGGGAAGGCCAAAGCCGCCGACGTAATCGGGTGACGCCGAAGTGGTCAAAAGGGCGGACGTATACGCACCTACGAAGTAAAACGTACCGATACCGAAGTTCATCAAACCCGTGAAGCCCCATTGCAGGTTGAGTGCCAGGGCGGCAATTCCGTACGTACTGGCCATTATCAGATAAGAAACAAAATAGCTTAACATCTTTTCACTCTCCCGTTCCGAATATTCCCTGTGGCCTAAATAACAGCACGATCACCATCAGGACAAAAGCT
>JAGXKX010000045.1 GCA_018335015.1 Candidatus Bipolaricaulota bacterium | reverse complement strand
CGCAGGTCTTCGAACTCTTCCTGGATGAACATATGAATTACAGCTGTGCTTACTTTGAGGAAGGGGCGGAGGGTCTCGAGGAGGCCCAGCAGAGGAAGCTGGATATAATTGCGGATAAGATAAACCTGGAGCCCGACGATAAGTTGCTGGACGTGGGATGTGGCTGGGGCAATACTTTGCTCTACTATAGCGAAAACTACGGCTGTGAAACCACGGGCCTGACCATCGCGGAAAATCAGGCGGGAGAGATAAGAAAGAAGGCAGGGGAAAATGATTTGGCGGACAAAATATCGGTTAGGGTGGAACACTTTCAAGAGACTTCACTGCCGCCGGAAAGCTTCGACAAGGTTATCTTTATTGGATCCATCGTGCATATCGAGGACCGGGCCGGTGCCGCAAAGTTGACTCATTCCCTGCTAAGAGATGGAGGAAGGTCATTAATATCTGAAACTTACTTGCCGAAAAAGGATCAGAGTACCGGGGGTAGAGCCTCCAATTTTATCTCGGAACAGGTTTTCGGCTACGGTAATCTAATTACCCCTGGTGAGGAGATAAGGTTTCTCGAGGAAGCCGGATTTGAACTGCTGGGGGTGGAAAATATAACAAGTCACTACGTCAAAACTATTGGAAAGTGGTTAAACAGAGTGAAAAATCGTAAGGAGGAAATTGACGAAAAACTTCCCGGCCAGTCCAAGAAACTCCGGACCTACTTAACCCTGGCTCGCCGGGCACTAAAGCGGAGAACCTCTTTGCAACAACAGATATTGGTCCGGAAGTTGAGGAACGGTTAAACTTCATCAGTTTACCCTAATTATGCTTTTCGTACACCTGGTTATTAATACTAACAGTGCTCTGTAGGGGGCGAGTGGCTCCTATTTGTTCAACCCGGTTCTTTCACCATCGTCGTACATCATTATTTTGTACTCATGTGCCTCTTGCCCCTTACCTGGCAACTAATTTAACCTTAAAATCTTACCAGTAGTCAAAATCCCGGCAGCCAGGTAAGGGGCAAGAGGCTTGAACTAAAAAATATAGTTATTGCTGTATGAGATACCCTCGCCTCCGAATAGCGGTGAAAGAACTAAGTTCGAAGACGAAGGCTAATTTCTCAACCCTGCTCGAGTTTATCCCGTCCGGTGGGGCAGCGATCTAGAAGAACGCAGTCACGGCACTGAGGTTTCCGGGACTTGCAAGTTTCCCTCCCGTGTCTGATCAGGTGAAGGTGGAACTGATACATGTCCTCCTCCGGAACCAGTTCGGTGAGAGTCTCGTGGTGGTTTTCTCCCGACTTTATTAATTTTAGCCGAGTGGTGACGCGTCGGACGTGGGTATCAACGGGAAATATCGGCTTGTTTAGGGCGAACAGGGAGACTACGGCTGCCGTTTTCTTCCCTACCCCGTCGAATTCCATTAGCTTTCCCCAGGTCTCTTTTGGGCCTAGATCGTCAAGGTAGTCGAGCTCCAGTCCCCCCATTTCCCGGAGACCGGTCAGTATACCTTTTATGGTCTTTGCCTTCTGGTGCTGAAGGCCCGCAGTTTTTATTGCCTCCGCAATTGTTTCCTTCGACGCGTCCGCTATTTCCTCGTAACTGTCGAACGCCTCCCATAGGCTTATCTCGGCTTTATCCCGGTTGTTGTCGTTCGTGTTTTGGGAGAGAACTGTCTGGATCAAAGTGTCCAGGGGACTTCTCGTTCTATCCTTTTCTATCGGGCCGAACCGTTCCTCCAATCTATCCCGGACCCAGAATAAGTTTTCCAATCTCTTCTCTTCGTAGGTCATGATAGTGGTTGATAGGTTAACGGAATAGTTGGTAGAAGGCAATATCTCCCGTTAATTACCTTACTCCCCGGGGCTCGTTCCATGTTGCCGGTTCTTAGGGGTTGCTGGTAAAAAACTTCAAGGGTCAAAAATCCAATGTCGCTAAACTTGGATAAGGGTTTGTTTAGGAAAATGTTGTTCTACCGCCAGGCTGCTATTGTGCTTTAAAGGGTACTTGGTCTGCCATGTTTTTGGGACGTGGGCTGCTATGGTTATTAAAAAAATGAAGTTAACTTTTATAGATTAAGTTTCGCTATGATACGACGGTGAAAGATTCGAATTAAAGCAGGCCGTGAACAGTCAGGGTAAAAGCAAATGGCTCGTCCCGATAAAATGTTGCTCAACTTGTATTTTTTGAATAACATTTTACGGTGATAACATGGCTGGACACTCCGAATGGTCCAATATAAAGCATAGGAAGGAGAAGCAGGACAAGAAAAAGGCGAAAAAATTTGGGAAGTTGACCAAGGAGATTATTAAGGAAGCAAGGAAGAATCCTGACCCAAACGATAATCCGACGCTTGCTGGTGCCATAGAACGGGCAAAAGAAGCGGACATGCCTAAGGAGAACATCGAGAGGGCACTCAAGAAGGCAAAGGGTGAACTGGAAGGTCAGGACTTCCAGACTCTGGTCTACGAAGGTTACGGACCCGATGGCGTCGCCGTGCTTATTAAGGCGGAGACGGACAACCGGAATCGGACCAGTTCCTATCTGAAAAATACCTTCGAGGACTTTGGCGGAGAACTCGGCGACGAGGGCTGCGTCCGCTGGATATTTGAGCGAAAGGGTCTGATAAAACTCGTCTCTGATTCTTTGAACGGGGTTGACGAGGATACTCTCCAGCTAGAGGCGATCGAAGCTGGAGCGGAGGATATTGAAGACGACAGCGAGGAAATTAAGATATTCTTCGACCCCGAGGACCTCAAACCCGCAGCTGAAAGCCTGAAAGAACTCGTTCCGGACCTGGAGATGGAGCTGGTCATGTCACCCAAGAACTTCGTAGAGCCCGGGGAAGACGCCCAAAATAAGGTAGAGAGTTTGATGGAAAAACTGAGGGAAAACCGGGATGTGGACAGAGTGTTTCACAATTGTAAATCCCTGCTGGATTAGTTTAATTGGTTAATTGGCTCCAGGTCGCCCCGTTAAAACTCATTTTTTCTCGAATCGAGGTAAGTTAAGTGGGACCAACCCCTACCATTTTTCTGACCTCTTCCATGTTTCTTGAGGCTGTTTCCTTGGCTTTTTCTTTACCTTTGTCCAGCAGTTCTTCTACACGAGACCGGTTCTTCATTAGTTGCTCCTTCCTTTCTCTGACAGGGCGAATTTCGCTCATCAGGTTTTCGTGGACGGCCTCTTTCAGATCTATGTACATCAAGTTTCCTTCCCGGTGGTCCTCCCTGAACTCTTCCACGGTAGATTCCGATGCGGTTAGTTCGAGGAGCGTAAACAGGTTAGCCACGCCCGGGCTCATTTCGTCTCCCTTGGCATTGCCGGGATCGGTAACGGCGGATTTTATCTTTTCCCAGATGGAGTCTTCGTCTTCCATTAACCCGATAGCGTGTTTATCGTGATCGCTTTTACTCATTTTTCGCTCAGGGTCGGCGGTGGACATAATTCTTGCTCCCCGGCCGACTATGGGCTCTGGTTCCGGAAAAAACTCCTCAAATCTACTGTTAAATTTTCGGGCGATTCGCCTCGTTAACTCCACGTGCTGAACCTGGTCCTCACCGACTGGAACACGTGAAGCCCTGTAGAGAAGGATGTCGGCTGCCTGGAGTACTGGATAGTCAAATAGGCCCGCACTGACGAAGTCCATCTTTTCGGATTTGTCTTTAAACTGAGTCATTCTAGTTAAATCCCCGTAAGACGTTACGGAATTAAAGATCCACTGGAGCTCCACGTGCTCACGAACATCGGATTGGATGAACAAAATGGATTTTTCGGGATCTATCCCGCTCGCTATAAGATCAGTTGCCAGTTCAACTGAGCTTTCTCGCAGGACCTCGGGATCGTAATCCGAGGTTATAGCGTGTAGGTCGACTATACAGTAGATGGTTTCGTGTTCCTGCTGCAGATCAACCCAGTTGGTAATAGCGCCGAAATAATTACCCAGATGTAGTTCTCCCGTGGGTTGAATCCCGGAAAATAGCTTTGGCATAAAGATTTCACTCCTATTGTGACGTTTTTTAGGTTGGTGCGGTTTTAACAGGTCTTAGCCTTTGAGCCAGACCGTCAGGATCGTGATGTCCGATCTCGTTACGCCGGGTATTCTCTCCGCCTGACCGAGGGTTCGGGGCTGCACTTTTTTCAGCTTTTCCTTTCCCTCGGTTGAAAGACCGTCGAGTTCGTCGTAATCCAGGGAATCAGGTAGTTCTTTCTCTTCCATCTCCCGGAACTGTTTTATTCTCCTCTCCTGCTTCTTTATATAGCCTTCGTATTTTGCCCGGATTTCTACTTCTTTTTTTACATCCGGTGGAGTTCCATCGTTCAGTGAGCCCAGCTCCAGGACCGTTTCCCAGGACAATTCCGGTCGTTTGAGCATTTCGTAGAGACTCGCTCCCTGGTCTTCGAGAGGCGAGGTGTCGTTTTCCTTCAGTATCTCGTTGACTTCCTTGCCCGGAGTAACTCTGGTGGACCGAAGCCTTTCTAACTCGGACTCGACGATCCGTTGTTTTTCCCTGAACCTCTCGTATCTTTCCTCGCTTATCGTTCCTACGTCCCGAGCGATCTCGGTCAGTCTGAAGTCCGCGTTGTTCTCCCTGAGAATTATCCTGTACTCGGCCCTTGAGGGTAGCATGCGGTAAGGTTCGTCGACACCTTTCGTGACGAGGTCGTCTATCATAACTCCAATGAACCCCTGAGACCGGTCCAGAGTTACCTGTTCCTCTCCATGTCTTGCAGCGTTTATTCCGGCGATGATGCCCTGGCCGGCTGCTTCTTCGTATCCGGTGGTTCCGTTTATCTGACCAGCTGCGTAAAGGCCGTCTATCTTGAGTGTTTCAAGGCTATTCTTTAGCTGGGTCGGGGGAAGGTAGTCGTACTCGATCCCGTAACCGTAGCGCTCGATATGAGCGTCTTCCAGCCCCTCCATCGATTTAACGATTCCTTCCTGGACGTCCGGGGGAGAGGAAGTGTAGATTCCCTGAAGGTAATATTCCTTTGATGCCTTTCCTTCCGGTTCCAGGAATACCTTGTGGTGCTTTCTGTCCGGGAAGTCGATTATCTTGCTCTCCAGAGAAGGACAGTACCGGGGATGAGCGCTTACTACGGTTCCGTTATATCTGGGGTTTCTGTCTATATTATCCCTGATTATTTCGTGCGTTTCCTCGTTGGTTCGTGTGAGAAATACCGGGTATTTGTCCTCGAGAACATGTTTTTCAGAAATATAGGAGAAAGCGAACGGCTCGTCTGTCGTTGATTGGCTTCTCAGCGATGAGAAGTCGATAGTGTCTCCATTAACTCTGGGTGTAGTATCCGTGTTCATCCGTTCAAGGGTCATACCGTTGTCCCCCAGGCTAGTGGACAACTCCCTGGCGGGAGGTTCACCGGCCCTACCGGCGGGATAGGAAGTATCCCCAAGGTAGACCCTTCCGGTAAGGAAGGTACCCGTCGCGAGAACGACCGCCGGTGCATAATAACTGACTCCCTCGCGGGTCTTCACGCCCTTAACTTCATCCGACTCCACTATCAAGGTCTGGACCATTCCCTCGGTGAGTCGGAGGTTGTTTTCAGTCTCCAGGACCCGCTTCATCTCCCGTCGGTACTCGTCTCTGTCCACCTGGGCTCTCATTATTTGCATTGCCTGGCCCTTGCTGGTATTTAGCCTTCTCATATGGAGAGCGGCTCGATCAGTATTTCTCGCCATCTCTCCACCTAGGGCATCTATTTCCCTGACCAGCTGAGATTTACCCGGACCACCTATTGCCGGGTTACAGGACATCCTGGCTATTTTATCCAGATCTATCGTAAGTAAAGTTGTCTCTTTTCCGGTTCGAGCCGAAATTAGGGCAGCCTCACAGCCCGCATGCCCGGCCCCAACGACTATAACGTCAGAAGCCTTCTCCATTCAGTTATCACCCGTGAGATGATAAATTACTGGTTGGTTCTATTCAACGGAAGGAGAGACCTCTTGCAACTGTCCCTTGCCGCCAATATAAATTGCCCGGTGATCATAATGATATCCGTTAGAAAGCCCGAGAATTTCGAAAAGCAAGAAATAGACGATCTCGAAGACGCCGAATGCGTGGAAAAGGAGGTACTGCTTGGGGATCCAGAGGGCGTTAAGACGTTCGCGATGAGACGATTTACCCTGGGAGCTGAAGGGCATACGCCCTTCCACGGACACGACTGGGAGCACGAAGTATACGTTCTGGCCGGAAAGGGCAAGATCCGAACCGACAATAGAGAGGAAGTACTCTCGGCAGGCGACGCGGTCTACGTTCCAGCAAACGAGGAACATCAATTCGTCAGTGAGAGCGAGGGGTTTACGTTTTTATGTCTGGTGCCGAGAAGGGGAGAACCGACAACATCGGAAGTATAAACGTCCGAAGGAATAAGGGAAGCGGGGAAAAAGTCCTCGTAGCCATAAGCGGGGGTGTCGATTCTTCAGTGGCCGCGTTATTGCTCAAGCGGAATGGCTACGACGTTCATACGTTGACTTTCTGGCTCTGGGATTACCCGAACTCTCCTGAATACCGGGGAAAGGAGAACGCCTGCTGTTCGCTGAGTACGGCGGAGATCGTCGCCGACCAGCTGGGACTCCCCCATCACGAAATCGATCTCAGCTCCGAGTTCGAATCGGAAGTGGTCAGCCATACGATCGAGCAATATATTCAGGGCGTAACCCCCAACCCATGTGCAAGGTGTAATAGGCTGGTCAGGTTCGATCTTTTACGCGACCAGGCGGAAGAGCTGGGCTTTCCGTTGATCGCTACCGGGCACTACGTTAGGACGGCCGAGCAGGGTGGGTTGAAGTACCTGTTGAAGGGAATAGACGAGAATAAAGACCAGTCTTACTTCCTTTACGGTCTGGGACAGGAAGAGTTGAAAAGGGCAGTTTTCCCCGTTGGTTATTACACCAAAGAAGAAATTTACAATATCGCCGAGGAAGAGGACCTCGTAACGGCAGAAGTCGAAGAGAGCCAGGACCTTTGCTTCGTCCCTGAGGGAGACTACAGGGACTTTCTGGACCGAGAAGCATCGGAGCGAATAGAATCCGGAAAAATTGTTGACGTGGAGGGGAACCAACTTGGTGAGCACGAAGGTCTACCGTTTTACACGGTAGGACAGAGGAGAGGGCTGGGGCTCCAGAACAACGAAGCTATTTACGTGATCGAGCTTGATTATCAAAATAACCGCCTGGTAGTGGGTCCGGAGGAGAAACTTTATTCTTCCGGGCTAGTTGCGGTTGACTGTAACTGGATCGCCGGATCACCTCCGAAAAACTCAAATCTCGAAGTAAAGATAAGATACAGAGCGGCTTCCGTTGAGGCAAAAGTAGAGGCGGAGGACGATAGAGTAAAAGTCGAGTTCTCCGAACCTCAGAAATCGGTTACACCTGGGCAAATTGTCGCCATATACGACGGAGAAAAGCTTTTGGGCGGGGGAGTTATAGACCGCAAGCTGAGTTGAGTGTTCGCAAGACGAGCAATTAGGTGATATCATTATTTGATGCGGTTGAGTTTTAGCGCGGGTTGACTTATCAATATAGTAGATTACCCAGAGAAAAGACTAATAGAGGTTTGAAGATGATTACTGAAGATGGCTTAAATAACGGCGGGGGGAACGGGAACCAGGAATCTACCAGTTCCGAGAGGTCTGCCGGCAACTTGCTGGGATTATATATCTCAGAGATCGGCAAGTACGAGCTTCTCGACAAAGCCGAGGAAAACTATCTTAGCAGGCGGATCAACCAGGGCAGCAAGCTGGCGCGGAAGAAGCTTATCCTGTCTAACCTGCGGCTCGTGGTGAAGCTGGCAAAACAGTACGCCAGCCAGGGCGTAAGCCTGCTCGACTTGATTCAGGAAGGCAATATCGGATTGATGGAGGCAGTGGAAAGGTTTGACGAAACCAAGGGTTACAAGTTCAGCACCTACGCTACCTGGTGGATAAAACAGAAGATTAGGCTGGCTCTGGTAAACCAGGGCGAGACGGTCAGGGTACCACCACACACTTATGATATAATTAGAAAGATAAAGAATTTAAAGCAGGAAGAGAAGGAAGAAGGAAAGAAAAAACTAAGCCGGGAAGAAATTGCGGAAAAACTTGATATATCCGTGGAAACAGTTAAGAGAGCGGAAAGGGCGGAGAAGCGGACCGTATCTCTGGACAAACCTCTCGAGGAAGGTAGCGATGAAGTCCTTGGTGACTTTATAGAGTCCGATGAATATTCTTCTCCCGAAAAGGAAACCCTCAAAGCTCTTCTGGACGAGGATCTCGAGTCGGGATTGTCCGAACTCTCAGAAAGAAAAAGGGAGATAATCAAACTTCGGTACGGACTTGACGGTCGGGAAACAGAAACCCTGGCTGAAGTCGGGGAAAGGTACGGTATTTCTCGTGAACGAGTTCGCCAGATCGAGGTTGAAGCTCTGGAAGAACTGGCAAAACCACGCTTCCTAAACCACCTGAAGCGGTACTTCGCAAAGATTTAACCCTTAAACCCACCGGGTTCAGTCGATCGATCTAATCCATTTAACTTTTGAAAACGTGTTTTCGCGAGGATTGTTGCGGTGTAACCGGGGAGACAATGATGAGAGAAATAAATAAACTGTATCCAGTGTTTCAAAATATTCAGGCGGTCCATTTTGACCTTGACGGATCGCTGGTGGATAGCGCCCAGGCCTGGTACAAAAGCGAGATAGAACTACTCCGAGAGCACGGAGTGGAGCTCACTGAGGAGCGGATTAGAGAGATAACTCACGACGACCTGGTTGGTAGGGGGCAATGGTTTGCCGCCAGATTCTACAAGGAGAAGTTTGATCTTTCAGCTTCGATAGAGGAGTTAAGAAAACAGCGTATAGGCCTCGTGAAGAAATATTATGGAGATATGAAACTTATTGAAGGGGCGGAAGGTTTTTTGAAGGCGGTAGCGGAAAGCTCCCTGAAAGTTACTCTTGCCACAAGTGCACCTCTGGAACTGACTGATATTTTCATCCGAAAGCACGGATTCGAAGAATACTTTGACGGGGTGGTGTCCGACGATCAGGTGGAGGAGAGTAAACCTTCGCCTGATATATTTCTTAAAGCAGCAGAGACCGTGGGGTTCCGTCCTGAAGATTGCCTGGTCGTCGAGGACTCGAAAAACGGTCTTGTTGCTGCCCGAAAGTCTGGGTCCCTTTGTCTGTTGATCCCCAATGAAAAATTCTCCACCGACACGACCGGAATGCTGGAAAAAGCGGATTTTGTTGTCGAAACGATGTCGGCCATAGATTTGGATAGATTGAGGGAATATTTACCCTGACGTCAGGTCTGAACCTTCTTAGTTCCTAAATACGTAGGTAAAACGCTCTCCGGTAGAACTCTATAGCTGATTTCTGGTTTTCTGGACGGTGAGAGGAGCAAAAAAGTGAACTACAGCGATCAGTACAGTTGCTCCGGTGACCGGCATAGTGTGACAGCATTCATCGAAGGGGACGAGGCAAATGACGGTATAGAAAAGATAAAAGGTACCGATATTCCGGTATGGAAGATAGTGAAGCTGCACCTGGAGGGTTTCGCTATAGAGGATATCATCGAACGTTTTAGCGATTTATCGGAGAAACAGGTGAGAGGTGCAGTATCTTACTATTACTGTCATCGTAGACGAATAACAAGACGGATCGAAGAAAGTGAGGAAGTTGACTAAGCGGGGGCAGTCGTTTTTATCCGTTTGGCCTGAATAACTACCCTCAGTCCCTTACCTGGCTGCCGGATTTAGCCTACCGCTAAGTTAAAAAGGTTAAATCAGTTGCCAGGTAAGGGACGGAGAGCCCGTGGTAAAACAATGAAGTCAATCTTAATATATTAAGTTTCGTTTCATCTAATGGTGAAAGAACTGAATGAATTACACCGGGTGATTTTATGTACTGGAAAAAATCGGGCGGAGAAAAAACGGAGGCCACTCTCGAAGTAGCACTGGACAGGTTGGACGGCTCAGAACTCGGTGACGTCGTGATAGCTTCAAATAGCGGCGACACCGTTAAAAAATTCCTGAAACTTGCCGATCCCGAGCTAAATCTGGTTTGTGTTACCCATCACGTCGGATTCAAGGGACCAGGTGTGGACGAAATGGAAGCGACTACGAGAGAGGAGTTGAAGGATGAGGGAGTGGAGGTTTTGACTACTACGCACGCGCTGGCGGGCGTGGCGAGATCGATAAAAAATAATTATGGAGGGCTATATCCTGCTGAGATCATGGCCGAAGCACTCAGAACTCTCAGTCAGGGAGTTAAAGTAGCGGTTGAAATATCTATCATGGCGGTCGATGCCGGCCTGGTTCCTCACGGAAAAGAAGTGGTTGCTATCGGTGGAACCGGTTGGGGGGCGGATACGGCCTGCGTGATAAAGCCAGGTCATTCCAATAAGGTGTTTGAAACGGACGTACTAGAGGTTCTTTGCAGGCCGCGAGAATCATGACGCTACTAATTCTTTTTTATTTGACATTATTGACCAATTATGTGATTATTATTTGAACGAATTTGATACTAATTGAAAGTTGTTTCGGGTAAAAGCCTTGAAAAAATAAGTTTTGTTGATATAATAATTAGCAGAGTTGAGATTAGTCTGCTAATTAAAGTCAAAAGAAAGAACAGAAGAGATAAATACGATCGATTGGGAAAATTAATGCGGCTTCAAGCCGTTTTATCGTCAATAGTTCTACTGGGTACGAAGGGAGGTGAGGCCCATGGTAGAAAGCATGACTGAAACGAACAAGAACGACAGTCCGATAAGAAGATACTTTGACGAAGTTGAGGCTGGACCTCTGCTTTCTCGCGAAGAGGAAAGGGAGCTGGCGAAAAGAATAGAACAGGGAGACGAAGAAGCTCGCGAGAAGCTGGCTTCAGCTAACTTAAGATTAGTAATAAGCATAGCAAAAAAGTATAGAGGATACGGTTTACCGTTTCTGGACATAATTCAGGAAGGTAATATTGGATTGATGAAGGCAATAGACAAGTTTGACTGGAGGAAAGGATACAAGTTCAGCACTTACGCGACGTGGTGGATAAGGCAGGCGATACTAAAGGCACTGAATAACGAGTCCCGAACGGTAAGAGTGCCTTCTCACGTTTCTTCTCTGAACAGGAAGATAGATAAATTCGTGAAGTCTCACAAGGAAAAGACCGGCGAGGAACCTTCTAACGAAGAAATCGCGGAGGAACTTGACGTCGACGTGGACAAAGTCCGAAAAGCTCTTAGAGCAAAAAGGGAGTCTGTATCCCTGGATAAGCCGCTCCGGGAAGACGAAGGCTCCAGCGAGGCTCTGGGAGACGTGCTGGCTGACGAGAATTCTCCTCAGCCCGAGAAGGAAGCGTTTGGCGACATGCTGGAAGACCGATTGAAAGGATTACTTAACCAGGCGCTATCCGACAGGGAGAAGCAAATACTGAAGCTCCGGTACGGGCTGGAAGATTATCAGCCCCTGACGCTCGAAGAAGTAGGGGACGTCTTCGATATCAGTAGAGAGCGAGTCAGACAGCTTCAGAATAGAGCGATAGACAAGCTAAAGGATCCGAAATTCAAGGATCAGCTTGAGGTCTATCGGGAGAATTCGGAAGAGGCTTAGTAGTTCATAATTGGAAAGTTTAATGATCGAGCCACCCGGAACTCTAACGGGTCCCGGGTGGCTTTTAAATTTTTTGCCCTTCAATTGCCTGGACTTTCGATATTGGCGAGTCTCTGGTAATCCCCTTCTAAGGAACTATAGAGAGATTTATATATCTCGTATAGCTGATTGTAAATTTGTACCTTCTCCTGGTTGGGTCGGGCTACGGTTCTGGCTTTCACCGTTTCTTTTATGGCTTCGTCGACGCTCCCGAAGATTCCCGCACCCACCCCTGCCAGCAGGGCGGCACCAAATGCCGGGCCCTCGTTAATAGAAGTTTTCTTAATTTTATAACCAAATATGTCCGCCTGTATCTGCGTCCACAGGTCGCTTTTTGCGCCCCCACCGGTAATACGAACTTCCTCCGGTTCAATATCTTTGGCTTTGATCAATTCCAGAGAGTCCCGAAGCCCGAAGGAAACACCTTCGAGAATAGCTCTTACCAGGTGGCCCTTTTGGTGGGAATCGGTTAGGCCGAAGAAAACACCTCGGGCATCCGGGTCCGCGTGGGGTGTTCGTTCTCCGTTTAAATACGGAAGAAATATCAATTTACCTGCTCCGGGAGGTGCAGCGGAAGCTTCCTGAGTCAGCAAGTCGTAAGAATCGGCCTTTATCCCTTCAGAGACAGTTTCTTCTAATTCTCCGAAGTTGCGGCTGAACCAGCGGAATGACAAGCCGGCGGAGAGCATTACCCCCATCAAGTACCAGCTATCAGGTCGGGCGTGGTTGAAACTATGAAGTCTGGTCTTCTCATCGACCTGCATTGAATCAGTATGGGCCAGCACTACACCGGAAGAACCGATACTCGCAAGCAATCGACCCTCCTGGGTAATTCCGTTTCCGACTGCACTGCAGGCGTTATCAGCGCCCCCTGCTATAACCAGCGTTTCTTCAGAGAGCCCGAGTTCATCGGAAGCTTTGGCAGTTAAACTCCCCACGACGTCCACCGATTCCCTGACGGTAGGTAGTATTTCTCTGTCCAGGTCAAGTTTTCTAAGAACTTCCTCTTCCCACTCTTTCTTTTTCACGTTAAACAGAACCGTCCCTGCGGCGTCGGAGATTTCCGTCGATCTCTTCTCCGTCAGACGGTAGACGATATAGTCTTTGGGTAAGAGCAAAGTATCGAGTTCGCGATAATTTTCGGGTTCATTATCCCTTAGCCACAGTAGTTTGGGGGCGGTGAAACCTTCCAGTATCGGATTACCGACAAGATCCCTTAGCCGCTCCTCTCCAATCCGTTCTTTCATGGTTGTGCACTGACTGGTGGTTCTGGTGTCGTTCCATAGTATTGGGGGTCTGATAACACTTCCCCGGGAGTTGAGAAAGACTGAACCATGCATCTGACCGGATAAAGCGAGCGCTTCTACTCTTTCAGGTTCGACCCCCGATTCTTCCATTGTCGCTCGCACGGATTCCCGTATACCTCCCCACCAATCTTCTGGATCCTGTTCAGCCCAACCCTCTCTGGGTCTGCTTAAATTGTATTCGGATTTTGCCGTAGCCTTTACATCTCCCGACTCCTCAAGCAATACGGACTTTGCTCCGCTGGTACCCAGGTCAATTCCAATCATAAATCGACTCATTCTATGGTCCCCCATGTTTTAGATTA
>JAGXKX010000128.1 GCA_018335015.1 Candidatus Bipolaricaulota bacterium | reverse complement strand
TTGTGACCACCTTTATCGCATGCATTAAATCCGTCCTAGTGATTATCCCGACCATCTGGCCGGATTCATCCGTCACAATCAATCGCCCAAGGCTGTTTTGGTTCATCTTGTGAAAAGCCTCGCTGGCAGAATCGTTTTCATCTATAGTGATTACTTTCGAAGTTAATATGGATCTCACCAGCTCGTCCGGTTTATCCGTCTTCTTCATGTCTTCCAGGGTAACTATGCCCATGATATCTCCGTCTTCGACTACGGGATAGCCGAGGTGGTGTTTTTTCATCATCAGCTCTTTCAGGTCCGAGATCGTCGTGTCGGGCCTGACCGTAATTACCTCTTCGGACATCAGATCGCTCGTCTTCAAGCCTTCCAGGGCTTTGTTGAGCACCATCTCCTGGAACTCGGATGTGACGCCGAAGTAGATGAAGAAGGCGATTACAATCAAGAATATGTTTAAGACGAGCAGGCCGTATATCCCCATGGCAACGGCGAGGAATTTACTAATTTGGGTGGAAATTTCTGTCGCTCTGTAATGTGATATTTTTAGCGAGAGAAGAGAACGCAGTATTCTTCCTCCGTCCAGGGGTAAAGCAGGTATCAAATTAAATATACCCACAGCAACATTTACGTAAAATAAAAATCCAAGCATAAACCTCGGTACTGCCTGCCCCGGATCAAGGAAGGTAAGGAGCAACCAGAATATTCCACCGAGAATAAAGCTTGTCACCGGACCGGCCAGGGCCATTTTCGCTTCCTCGCCAGGGCGGGTAGGTACCTCTTCCAGTTGGGCTACCCCGCCGAGGACGTACAGGGTAATGCTTTCGATTTTTACCCCGTAACGCATCGCAAATATCGAATGGCCCAGTTCGTGGATGGTTACCCCGACGAAAAGGCTGATAGCTGCAAAGAGTCCTACCAGAAATGCATTTGGGCCCTGCGAGATTACGGTTGGATCGATTCCCAGGCCAAGTATCTCGATGTAGACGTCGATTTGTCTGCCGATAATCCATGCCAGTATGGGGAGAAAAATCAGGAAAGAAATGTTTAACTTGATCGGAATACCGAGTATGTCTAACGGCAGCCGGTAATTGGTTTTCACGTTACCCACCTCGCGGAGGGAATAGTGTCTGAGTCAGGTGGACTTTCAGCCGATCTCTTGCTGATAAATTATACCCGACCCGGTGGATGTACCCAAATTAGATATTCGTAGGATTATGTGGTTCGAACCGGGAGTTCAAGCTCGACTCGAACCCTAACCGAAGCTTCCATATAATTGAGTAAATGGGGGGTAAAGGTGTATTTACGAGAAAAACGGGACGCACTTCTTGAACTGGATCTTTGTGATCGGTGCCTGGGAAGGCAATTCGCGATGCTGGGTCACGGCCTCGAGAACTACGAAAGGGGCTTTATAGCGAGAACGGTGGAGAATCTGAAGGAAGATAGTTTCGTCGATAGGGATCCTCCGGAGATGGCTCACTCCGGCGAGGATTGTCCTCTCTGTAACGGTCTGTTCGAACACCTCGACCAATACGTTGACCAGGTGATTCAGGCACTGGAACCATACGAACTCAGGACGCTGCTTGTAGGGAATAGGCTGCCGCAGGAAATCGAGCAGGCAGAAGAAGAGATCTGGGAGAACTTCGGGGAAAAGCACGCGGAGCCGACAAAGACCGAATTAAACAGGCTGGTGGGTAGAAAAGTTCAGACCAAGCTGGGGGTCGAAGCTGACTTCGAGCGACCCGACGTGAACGCAATCCTGGACATGAAAGACGATCGTGTAGAACTTCAGGTGAATTCTTCCCTTTATTACGGCAAGTATAACAAGTACGTAAGGGGAATCCCCCAGACTGTCTGGTATTGCAAGGAGTGCGGCGGTCGGGGCTGTGAGAAATGCGATTATACCGGAAAAAAATACCAGGAATCCGTTCAAGAGATTATCCAGAATGATTTCTTAGAAGCGGCGGACGGGGAAGAAGCTACTTTCCACGGAGCCGGAAGGGAGGATATAGACGCTCTCTGCTTCGGAAGGAGAGAATTCGTGCTCGAGCTTGAAAATCCCCGGAAGCGGTCGATAGATCTTGACCGAATTCGGGAAAAACTGAACGGGTACCAGTCCAGCGTAGAATTGTTCGGGCTGGAAGAGACTTCTAAAGATAAAGTGGCCGAGATTAAAGAAAAGAAAGCCGATAAGACCTATCGGGCCGCGGTAAGGCTAGCAGGTGATTTGACGGAAGCAAGAACGGATGAGATCTCCGGGATCCAGGGGACCATTAGACAGAGGACGCCAAAAAGGGTGGCACACCGGCGAGCCGATCGGGTAAGAGAGCGGGAAGTCTATTGGATCAACGCAGAGGAAATATGCCGTGGTGTCCTCGATCTTACGGTCAAGGCGGAAGCAGGCACCTATATCAAGGAGCTTATTTCCGGGGATGGTGGGAGGACTGAGCCCAGCGTGGCCGGACGGCTGGGTTGTGAGGCCATTTGTGAAAAGCTGGACGTGCTGGACATAGACTAGGTTAGTACTTCCGGTTGAAGTTCTACTCAGTTCTTTCGCCAACGGCGGATGGATTTATATATCTTGTTCTAATGGCTGCTCTTTGCCCCTTACCTGGCTGCCGGATCTTATCTACTGCTAAGTTTTAAAGGTTAGATCAGTTGCCAGGTAAGGGGCGGAGAACACCTAGTAAAAATGAAGCCAGACTTCATAAAGTAAGTTTCCTTTAATACGATGGCTAAAGATTTTGAGCTCTAAAAAGTTCGTGCAAGGGGCCGGGCCTGCATGACGGTATGAGTTAATTCATTTAGCCGAAGAAACCAGTTCTTGAAGATGACCGGTAAATCCGGTATCAGTAATATAACCTCGAAGGGGGAGTGGTAAAAAGTGAGCGAGAACAATCCCGTTCCGAAGATGAAAAAGAAGATGGAGAACGCGGTTGAAACCCTAAAGGAGGAAATGGCCCGGATACACGTTGGGCAGGCTAACCCGGCGATGATAGAGGATTTGAAAGTCGAATACTACGGGACGGATACACCTTTAAATCAAATTTCGAATATCTCCGCTCCGGAAAGTGGCCTTCTCGTCGTACAGCCTTACGACAGCAGCCAGATCGACGCGATCGAAAAGGCCATACTTGAGTCCGACCTTGGTTTGAATCCAAACAACGACGGAGAAATTATCAGGATACCTATACCTAAACTTTCCGGTGACAGGAGAGAAGAGCTCGTTGAAGTAATTCAGGAAAAGGGAGAGGAAACCAAAATAACTCTTCGAAATATCCGTCGGGAGACGAATAAAGAAATCGAGGAACTGGAGGACGAAGGGGATATCACGGAGGACGACAAGTACATGCTCGAAGACGAGGTGGACGAAGTAACCTCCTCGCTGACTGAGAAGGTGGACGAGATAGTTGAGAATAAGAGCAGCAAGGTCCGGGCTGTCTAGCCACCCTTTGAATTGATTAGTCCGATTAGTAAAAATTTCATAGTTTGTAACCGTTAGGGGAAAGGTCCTCGATGGTTATATCTTTACTTTAGATCTTTGAGGGAGTAGGCTCAATCAATTTTTCCAAAGTATATCCGGTCAA
>JAGXKX010000127.1 GCA_018335015.1 Candidatus Bipolaricaulota bacterium | reverse complement strand
AAGGCGAGGTCTGGGATCCATTCAAAGGCGAACTTGACGTATCCGAGTATCGAAAGAGGGCCAGGCTGAGTCAGAAACCCGGCTGGGAAGTACTGGTTATAGAGAAATCGGAAACCCACTTAGCGACTTCCAATTCGGAGCGACTAATTTAACTTCAACAAAAAGCCCTGTAGGTCAGTTTTGCGTTTTTTAGATTTTAATGCTATAGTTTGTTTGATCACTATTATTCCTTCGTAGAAATCGTTACGTTCTGAAAACAGTTCAAAAAAGTGAGGCAATGAAAAGGAAACAGGCAAGTCTTATTTTAACGTTATTTTTTGTTCTACTCGCCTTCTCTCAAACCTGGGGAGCTATTGGCGTCTCGACTCTTAGTATCTGGGTGACTGTGCCTGCGGGTGAAACCATTACCGGGACACTTATATTCACTAACTTCCACGAGGAAGAAATGAACCTGGTCATCATGCCTTGTGACTGGAAGCGGTTAGAGGGAGGGGAAAACGTCCTACTAGAGAAAAATAGCCTGGATAATTCACTTACCCCTTACGTAAAAGTTACGCCGGAAGAAGTACTGCTTAACCCAGGGGAGTCCCGGAAGTTCAGGTACGAAATCGCGATGCCCGAAGAAGCTACGGGAGCACTCTGGGGAGCAATATTGGCCGTGCCCCGGAATAAAATTATCGAACTGGGGGGGTCAAGTGAAAATTACGAAGGAGAGGTATCGCTAAATGAACTCGCCAAGCACGGCTTTACAGTTAAAGTATGGGCAATTGAACCCTCTTCAGCCACTCCCTCCGGGAAGATAAACTCTCTGGAACCTATCCGTACCGGAGGAGAGGAATCATTATATAGATTCAAGCTGGATTTCGCGAATACGGGAAACGTTCCGCTGAGGCCACAGGGGATTCTAAAAATACTGGACCCTGCGGACCAAAAAATAGCGGAGTACGACCTGGATAAATTTGGAATTCTACCCGGCTCCCACAGAGTAATACAAGTACCGGACTCCGGCATTTCTCTGCCTGGAGGAGAGATCAGCACGGAAGCCGTCTTAAGGTTTGGAAACAACGAGATCGCTCGGGAACGTATCGCTTTAGAGTTGGAATAGCCTGTCACGGGGCATCTACTTCTCCCTAGAATCGCCCGCATTTGCACATATTAAGAGTCTATTACATTTTTAACATTTCCTTAATACTTCCCCAGTAGAATTACTTTGGGATCAAGAAACTAAAAACCATTAGCCTCCTTATGGTTTTTTGAAGATGTTTTAACCCCTGATGGTTCCCCGCCATCAGGGGTTCCCTTTAGCTAGTATCGGTAGGTACTGGCAAAGCGAGTAGTCGAAACCCTCCAGGTAGTCCGTACCTCAATGATTGGCATAAGTTTTTACCATTTCAGCAGGAGCAAAAAATTCCTCGCTTACCTCGCCTGCTTCTTTTCAAATAATCCGTGATAAGCCCAGCGGAAATAGTGGCAAACGGGTTTAGTTGTATTACAATTTGTGAGGAAAGATATTGATATAATAACTGAAATGTCACCGAATATATTGGTAGTAGACGACGACGAGAAACTGGTCAAGCTCCTGAGCTTTCACCTGGAGAAACTTGATTACACTCCAATTGAAGCCCATGACGGGGACGAAGCATTTGGACTGTTCCGTCGGCGAAAGGTAGATTTGATAATCCTCGACCTGATGTTACCAGGCATAGACGGTCTGAGCCTGTGTAGGCGGATTAGGCGCGAATCAGACGTTCCGATAATCATGCTCACTGCAAAAACGGAAAAGGGAAACCGTGTAGAAGGCCTCAACCTGGGGGCAGATGATTACGTTACAAAACCGTTCAGCCCGGAAGAGCTAATGGCTCGCGTAAAAGCCGTTTTAAGAAGGGCTGAGGACAGAAACGAGCCGGAAGAGATAACGCACGGACCGCTAACAATCAGCTTGGTAAGGCACGAAGTATTACTGAACAATAGTATTATCGACCTTACCAATGCGGAATACGAAATCCTTAAGGCTCTTGCTGGTCAGCCGGGAAGGCTCTTCAGCAGAGGACAACTGCTTAGGGAAATCCAGGACGAAAATTACGCTGGTTCCGAACGGACGATAGACGTCCATATAACCAACCTTCGAAGTAAGATAGAATCGGATCCGAGCGAACCGAGGTTTATCCATACTATTTACGGAGCGGGATACAAATTTGAACTTAAAAAAGATAAAACCAGCTAAACTATTCAAGTTTCGGATCAGTTTGAATTTAAAGCTGGTAATCGCCTTTTCACTGCTGGTAGCGTTAGCGATTGGGACCATGGCCTACGTCGCTACTTTTACCACTAGAACTAAGTTCGACCAGTTCTTAACAAGGGACCAGCTCCGGGAATACAACCGGCAACTCTCCCTCCTTTCGAATTTCTACAGGAACAACGGTGAAAGTTGGGAAGGTGTACAGTCTTTGATCGACGAGATCGGAAAGGATTCGCCAAACGGTATCGTCCTGACAGGGCTCCAGGGAGACGTAATCGGGAAACACGACGGTGACCTCTTTGAGGACATGCGGGAGAGCAGCGATTCCTGGCTGGTAAATACCCTCACAGTTGACAGCGAACCAATCGGGAAACTTTACTTGGTGCGCAAGGGGAGGTCTGCCATAGCCGAGACCTTCCTCGGTTCGGTAAACCGCTCGGTAATAATGGCAGCAATAGTCGCGGGGTTTACGGGGCTGCTTATCGTCCTTTTCTTCTCGAAGACCATAGTAGGTCCCCTTAGAAAATTGGCAGGGGCCGTCAGGGAATTCCCTAAGAATAGGTCGGTTCAGCGGGTCGACGTAGGGACAGAGGATGAGGTGGGAGAACTGGCCGAGGCATTCAATACGATGGTTCAGGATCTGCAGGAAAAGGAAAAGCTTCGCCAGAACCTGGTATCGGACGTCGCTCACGAGTTACGAAACCCGACTTCAAATCTACGGGGTTACCTGGAAAGCCTGAAAAATGGAGTTATGGAGCCCGATCAGGAAATTCTCGAGTCGCTGCACGAGGAATCGGTTCTGCTTCACGAACTGATTGATGACCTTCAGGACCTGGCCCAGGCGGAAGCAGGCAGGCTCGATCTCGACACCCAGCCGGTATCTCTAGAAAAAATAACCAGCCACCTGATCGACTACCTTAAGCCAAGAGCCGATGAGAAGAAAATTTCTCTTTCCACTGACTTTCCGGACGGGCCCGAAAAGATGCTGGGAGACCCCGGTCGATTAACCCAGGTGTTGAGAAACCTTCTCAAAAATGCCATTTCCCATACCCCCGAGAACGGAGAGGTCACCGTCACGGTCAAAAACAAAGGTAAGTACCGGGTGATCGCAGTCTCTGACAACGGCGAGGGTATTCCTCGAGAAGACCTGCCGTACGTCTTCAAGCGTTTCTATCGAGTGGACAAATCCAGATCACGCTCAACCGGAGGGTCGGGGCTGGGTCTTACAATCGCCAAGAAAATAATTCAGGCCCACGGGGGCGAAATTTTCGTCAACAGCAGGAAAGGAGAAGGGACAACCTTTTCCTTTCACCTTCCAACCTACGTGGAGGACTGAAGGGGACA
>JAGXKX010000006.1:28057-45542 GCA_018335015.1 Candidatus Bipolaricaulota bacterium | reverse complement strand
CTGGACGCCGCGGACATTCTTGCGGAGAAGGGTATATCCGCCGAGGTAATAAACGTATCCACGGTCAAACCGCTCGATACCGAGACGATTCTCAATTCGGTCGGAAAGACCGGCGCCGCCGTTACGGCGGAAGAGCATAACGTTATTGGTGGATTGGGATCGGCGATTTCCGAGGTTGTATCGGAGAACTATCCAGTTCCGGTGAAGCGAGTAGGGTTAGAGGATACGTTCGGTGAATCCGGTTCTGCCTACGAGCTGGTAGAGCATTTTGGTCTTACCGCCGAAGATATTGCCGGTAAAGCCGAGAACCTTTTAAGGTGAGGATTTAGTCTGTGTTTGAACAAGTCAGAGAGTGTTTCCAATTTTAGCTTTTGGTAACTGTTCGATAAAACCGCAGGCGATTTCCCCGGCGAGGAAATCGCTCTTTCAGCAAGCTGAACGTCGGATCTCGGCCTCGCTCTCCACCCTTTCTCTTTTTGCTGCGGCGAAGAAAGGGTTCCGGGCCGAGAAAATTCCAGCGACGCGGCGCATATGTCTGACCGAACCAGTCCAGCACTAAATTGGGCACTATATTTCAAGAGAGGTAAGGGGTTGTTTTGTAAACATTTTAGGAGGAGCTTTCCCGATATACGGATGGAGGCTCCAATTGAGTGCTGAGCTGGTGAGGGATATTTTCAGAACCAGGTAAGTCCAGATGTTTTAGAGTGATAGTTACTAAAGTGAAACAAAATACCATGAAGGCACCAGTTTGAGCACGCGAGTCGGAAATTTCTCGGCCCGGGAAGCCCGGAGGTCTCTGGACCTACCGGCCGGGCACGGGGACCCGGCCTGCTTTTTGGCAAGGACCGACGAAAGGGTGGAGCCGTGCCCGCTCGGCCTCGATGTTCAGCTTTGACTGAAAAGATTTTCCTGAACAGTAACCAAAAGCTATATTTGCCAAGTCCAATAAAAGAAAGTTTTCTAATGTTATTAATGATTGGGTCGAGTTCACTTAATTGAGCGGGAGGACAGTTTTGAGTGATTTTATGAGGAGGAAAAATGGAAACAAATGAGTTGAAAGAAAAGGCGAATCAGTTGCGAGCTGACGTGTTGAAGATGGTTACAAACGCAAACTCAGGTCATCCTGGTGGAGCCCTGGGAATGGCCGATACATGGACAGTACTTCATTACGAGTTCCTGAACGACAAGCCCGATAATCCCGACTGGGAAGAAAGGGACAGGTTTATCCTCTCGAACGGACATACCTGTCCGCTGCTTTACTCGGTGCTCGCCGATAAGGGCTATTTTCCCAAGGAAGAATTGAATAACTTCCGTAAGCTCGGGGCATTGCTTCAGGGACACCCGTCTACAGCCAAGGGAACTCCCGGTGTTGAGTTCTCTTCCGGCTCCCTCGGTCACGGCCTTTCGTTTGGAGCAGGTGTCACCCTGTCCGGTCGGCTGAACGGTCAGAACTACAAAACATACGTGTCAATATCGGACGCAGAATGCCAGGAGGGACAGACCTGGGAAGCGGCTGCGGTGGCGAGGGACAACAAGCTGGGTAATCTATGTGCTGTACTCGATTACAATGATAGTCAGATCGACGGTAAAGTCAGCGATATCATGGACGTGGCTCCTCTGGTCGAAAAGTGGGAGAGTTTTGGCTGGAGGGTCATCGAAATCGACGGTCACGACTACGGACAAATAGAAGAGGCCTACGAGACTTTTCTCGATAGGAGTTCACGGAGGGGAAAGCCGACGGTAATTGTAGCTCAAAATACCTTGGGAAAGGGCGTATCTTTCATGGAAGACGATCCGGCGTGGCATCACGGGGCGCTTTCTTCGGACCAAATGGAGCAGGCACTGGAGGAGCTGGGGATAGGTAGTTAGAAAAGGGGTACAAAGAGGTACCTTAGTTTTAGTAATAACATGAAAGGGCGGCCAAGAGAGGCCGCCCTTTTTCTTTTTATGTCTGGCTTTCGTTAGATATCTCGAACTGTATCGGTCCCTGACCGGGAGCGTCGTATATTAACAGATAATAGTCCGATGCCTTTCGGGCCTCAAAAGCGATCTTCCCGCGAGAAGACTGGCCTTCTTCCAGGATGTTACTCTTGAAGTACTCGTCGAGAGCCGAGGTCGCGAGACTCACCGTCTGCTCCCTCCCGTCGCTTTCTTCCAGAGTGAAGTTTAGTGATTTTGAAGGATACTGTTCGCCTTCCAGAGCTCTCACGTTTATTTCTAAGATCACGAATTGTCTACCGGCTCCAGCTTCCCAATCGTTTATCGTCTCAGCGAAGCTGGCGTCCTGGAGGGTTATTCTAACTGCGTCGTTGCTTGCCGATTCTCCCACGTAGTAGGTAGCCGGGTTTATCTCTACGGTCCTTTCCGCTGTAGCCTTTCCGTCCCGGTTATCCGTTACGGTCAGCTTAACGGTGTAGCTTCCTGCCTGGTCGTATCTATGGCTTACCTCCGATCCCCTGCTGGTGGTGCCGTCGCCGAACTCCCAGACGTAAGACTCAATATTTCCGTCCGGATCGCTAGAATCTTCGGCAGAGAATTCCAGGGTAACTGGAGCCGTACCGGTATCGGAATCGAGGGTTATCGAAGCTGAGGGCAGTTCGTTTTCGGGTGGCGGCTCGTTGACAGTTATCGTAATGGACGTTGAGCTTGAAAGGCCGTCGTCGTCGGTTAGCTCAAGGGTCGGAGAGTACTCCCCGGCGCTAGCGTATTCGTGTTCAACAACGTCCAGTATGTCAGTTCCAGAGGTGGACTGACCGTCGCCGAACTTCAGGCTATATTCTTCTATTACCCCGTCGGGATCTTCCGATTTCGAGAGATCGAACGAGACCGTCAGGGGAGCTTCGCCTTCCCGGGGCTCTGCCTCCAGGGCTGCCGAAGGTCCACTCTCCTCCACTGTTACTGTTTGCGTCGTTGAGTCTGTCGCGCCGTCGTTGTCGGTAACTGTCAATTCTACTGTGTATTCACCGGGACTGGAAAAACTGTGCTCTACTACCCTGCCGCCTGTCGAAGTCCCGTCGCCAAATTCCCAGTCGAAACTGTCGATAATACCGTCCTGATCTTCTGAATTACTCGCGTCAAATGTAACCTGGAGCGGAGCTCCCCCGGTAGTTGGGTTTGCTGAGAATGAAGCAGTGGGTTCTTCGTTGGAATTGCAACCATTTAAACTGAGCATCAAAACTGAGAAAAGAATTGCTAAAACAAGATATTTTACCGATCTTTTCATTGGTACCTCCTGGACTGGTAAGCCTAATGAAGATTTTTTCGGCTAGGCCGTTCACTCACCATCATTATAGGCCATCCCTGTTAGAATAACATATTCAGGAATTGATATTCAAATACTCGGGTGCTCGAACCAAAAAAACAGTTTAATACATCGAATCTTTCAGCACTCCCGTGCTACTTGTCCCAACCTTCATCGCCGACCAGGGGCAGAAAACTACAATAGGACTTTTTTTCCTTTCTAATCCTATCTCCCTCTTTGACCACCAAGACGATACGCTGTTGTCTTCTGGCTCCAGCGGGAATGACGAGTCTTCCCTGAACTTTTAGCTGATTAATTAGGCTATCGGGAACCTCGGGGACGGACCCGGTGCCTATAATTTTTTCGAACGGTGCCTGCTCCTTCCAGCCTTTCGTGCCGTCCCCGGTTCTGTATCCGATGTTTTCCAGACCGAGACTCCGATGGATTCTTTTTGCCTGCTCCTGAAGCTTTCCTTTCTTTTCGACGGTGTAGACGGTTTCTCCCAACGTGGCCAGTATAGCCGACTGGTACCCGGAACCGGTACCTATTTCCAGGACACGGTCCCCCGGGCCCACTCTAAGTAGATCCGTCATCAGGGCGACGATGTAAGGTTGTGATATGGTCTGGCCTTCTCCGATCGGTAGCGGTCTGTCGGAATACGCCCGGGATTTTTGATCTTTCGGCACGAAGAGGTGTCTTGGATTGGCCCGAAAGGCGTCTAGCAGTCTCTCGTCGTTAATTCCCCGTTCCTTCAATTGTTCCCCTATCATCCTCTCCAGATCGGGGGAGTAGCTTCCTCCTTCCATGTTAGTCTGACTCCTCGTCCTCCGGCGAAAAGAAATTAGCGACGATATCCTTTGACTTTTCCTCTTCTTCTTGAGGCACCATTACTCTGATTTCTCCCAGGCCGTCTACAGGGATGGGGTAGACGGAATGTGTTATATGGGAAGAGAGGTAACATTCGATATCGTAGTCACCGAGGAGTTCCTTTATCATTCCGGCTTTTTGCTCGTTCCACGTTCGGTATATCTCGACGAACTCCATTTTTTCTTACCCGTCCTCGCGTTGAGCCAGAGCTGACTCCTTGTATTCACGCAGTTTTTCCCATTCATCGGAAGAAACTTTCTGGATCTCTTCGGGAGATAGGTCTCCTAGTTCTATCGGCCCTATCGCAATTCTCCTTAACCTGACTATGGTGAGGTTCACGGCGTCCATGAGTCTCTTTATTTCGTTCTTTTTGCCTTCCGTCAGTACAAGCTCAAGTTCCGTGTGTTCGTCACCCAGGTTTTTGACTGCACCTTCTTCTATCCGAAGAAGGTCGCCGTTATCCTCTATTCCTTCCATAAATTGCTCGATTATTCCACCTATTTTTCCGTGCCCCAGGTCCTCCGAAATCCATAGGTGGTAGCGTTTCTCCACCTCGTATCGGGGATGAGTCAGCGAGTGAACCAGCTGTCCGTCATTGCTGAGCAGCAGGAGACCCTCTGCGTCCTGGTCAAGCCTTCCCGCCCATCGGTAACCGATGAAACCTTCCGATCTCAGGGTGCGTCCGAGTGTCCTCCCGTAATGAGGATCGTCGTGGCTGCAGAGCATACCCGTGGGTTTGTAAAACTTGTAGGCTCTCTTTTGTGGCGGATAAGTTGGTAGAGGGTGTCCCCGGAGGTATAAGCGTTCCACTTCCTCCAGCACGTAATCCTCGAAGGGATTACATTCCTCCTTTCCGTCGACGGTAACTTCGCCCTCTTCAATAAGATCCCTCGCCTTGCGACGCGACAGCCCCGATTGTTGCTGGATTACTTTCATTAATTTCATATCCGTTTAAGGATGGTCCAGTTTCTCCCTTTTTGCAAGATCAAGCTGAGCTCGAGGTTTGATTCTCCGGGCACGTAGTTCAATGGAGTTGATTGAACCTTGTAATCTTTTTTCCGATAATCACTTGTTGGTTTAAAAGTTCTGATTAGTTGTTTAATTATTAAGTTGGATGAGAAAATTTATAGAGGGGGTCCAGTACAGATGAAGAGCGAAACGGTTGATTTTCTGGAAAAGTACGTTAATACGATCAGTCCGTCGGGTTTTGAAGACAAAGCGGCGCGAGTATGGAAAGAGGAAGCGAGGGGGTTCGCGGACGAAGTCAAAGGTGATTTGCACGGTAATTCCTTTGCTGTAATAAACAAAGGAGGAAGCCCCAGGGTAATGCTGGCCGGTCATACGGACGAAATAGGTTTGATGGTCAGCCAGATATCCGGGGACGGTTACCTCTTTTTCAACACAATCGGTGGCTGGGACCATCAAGTTCTTCCCGGCCAGCGGGCCCGGTTAAGGGGAAAAGAAGAGGAAGTAATTGGAGTCATCGGGCGCAAACCGATTCACCTCCTGGAGGAAGAGGAGCAAAAAAAGGTCGTCAAACCGGAGGATCTCTGGATAGACCTGGGTGTCGGGGGAGAGGATGAGGCGCGAGAACTGATCGAAGTAGGTTCGCCCGGCGTGCTGGATTATTCTTTTCAGAGATTGCAGGGAGATCTAGTTGCTGCCAGGGGAATGGACGATAAGGGCGGTGGGTTCATCGTGCTGGAAGTAGCTCGGAAGCTGGCTGAATTAAACCCGAAAGCCGAGATTCACGCCGTGGCGACGGTTCAGGAAGAGATTGGGCTGAGGGGGGCGCAGACTTCCGCTTTCGGAATTAACCCGAAGGTTGGAATTGCCGTAGACGTTAGCCATGCCACTGATACTCCCTCGATGGAAAAGGAGAAAAGGAAAGTGGGAGAGGCCGAAATGAACGAAGGACCGATTCTTTCCAGGGGACCAAACATCAACCCTGTCCTATTAAAAAGAATGATTGACGTGGCGAAGAGCGAAGATATATCGTATCAGATGGCGGGAGCTCCTGGGGGTACGGGAACGGATGCAAACGCTATACAGCTTACCAGGGGAGGAGTTGCCACCGGCCTGGTTTCCATTCCTAACAGGTACATGCACAGTCCCTGTGAAGTCGTAAGCCTGAAGGACATTGATAACATAATCCAGTTAATTGCTTCAACCGTCGAGCGGATAGAAGGAGAAACTTTTGAACCTTTTTAGTTTAATTAATGGTGATAAATGATGGCTAGTGTAAGAGAGGTAGCATCCAATGCCGGCGAGAGATACGAGGAACTGAATAGTTTCGAAGCGGATCAGGATATAACCGCGGGTTCGATGAGGATTAAATGCCATGTCAAGTTCAGGAAGCCCAGGAGCGTGGCCGTGGAGTACCAGGACTACCAGAGTCCGCTGGAGGATTTTGAAGTCAAGTTGTCAGGAGGGCCGGAATTCGTCGGAGAAGATCTCGTCGATTCCCGGGTAATTTACGGGGGAAAGGAGACATGGATTCACCTGGTTGATAAGGACACCGCAGTTAAAAAGGAGGGTAAACTTCTGTATTCCCCGTTTGCCGGTGTAGATGTGATAGGCCAGCTGGGTTTTCTTCCCTCTCTGGTTGGAGATTTCTTGCTGAAAGACAACGGAGAAGGCGAGATAAACGGTCATCCGGTAAACCGGCTGGGTCTAAAGCCGAAGACTTCGAGGCGGTCTCTTTTCTTGAAAGACGAGGTATTTAACCTGGACAGAGCCGAGCTGGATTTGGACGAGGAACTCGGATTGCCGCGAAAGATATCTTATTATCCCGGTCAGGGCGAACAGCTCAGGTTTTCGGGAAGTCAGGGGAATCCTGTCTTCGTCGAGTATTCCAACTACGAAGTGGACGGGCTCGGCAGGAAAGACTTTCAATTTGAGCCTTCGAAGGTCGACAGGGTATTCGAGGAACAGGCGGTTTCGGAAGAAGAGTTCGAAGAAGAATTCCCGCTTTCAGTTCCGATAGCCGAAGTCGAGGAAAAAGGCTACGAACGAGCTCGGGATAGGATATCTATCCTGAAGGACGACGAGATGGGAAGGGCGTACAGCTCGATTACTTTCCTCAAATCCGACGAGGGAGGACGTCCTACCAGTTCGGTACAGCTATTGGTTGGAAACTATCTTTCCCGAGAGATGAGTCGGCATAGGACCTATATGTCCGAACACGGTGAAGAACTTGATCTCGAAGGATCCTCCGCCCAGGTTTCGGATAGGAGCGAAGCAGTAAGGGATCGCTTGCCCGAGGAGTGGGAACAGGAAATTTACGAAGTTAGCTGGCAGGGGGACGAGTCGTTTTACTTTCTGCTGGGTCAAGCAATAGATAAGGACGAGTTACTTGATCTTGCTCGTCTCTTACTGACTTAAGCTCTAGAATAAAATTGACCGGAACGTTGACCCTTTTAGGGGTGCTGGGTCTTCTTTTATAAAAGACCAAAAAAGTAGTTAAACCGTTTTTCTACAAGCCCCGTCCCTTTCCCTTGGGGCGGGGTAATTGACTGTCTTATGAAAGTGAAAGTTAGTTTATGAAGGTTGAATTCATTTTTTACTAACCGCTCTCCCCCCTTACCTGGCTGCCGGATTTCGTCTACTGCCGGTTTTTAAAGGTTAAATCAGTTGCCAGGTAAGGGGGGAGAGCGGTTATCGGAGCCACTCGGATAAACCCGCAGCCGGTGAAAAATCTAGCTGGTATTACTTTCTGAACTCTTCCCGGAAATTCTTCAGTTTTTCGAAAAATGACTCTCTTTCATCCGAATTGTCTCCCATCGGACTATCGAGGAGTTCGTTCAGTCGCTCCATAAGTTCTTTTTCCTCGGGTCCGAGATCGGTCGGAGTTACACCTTTTACCCTTATTATTTGGTCTCCCTTGCCATGATTATTTAAATGAGGAATGCCGTAATCCCTTAGCATGATCTTTTCTCCCGACTGAGTCCCCGGCTTTAGCTCGATTTCCTCGACCCCTTCGAGGGTGGGGACTTTTATCGTGTCACCGAGAGTCAACTGAGTAAACTGGACGGGAACCGTGGTCAGGATATCATCTCCTTTGCGGATAAAGGTATCGTGTTCCTTGACATCTACAGTTATAAACAAATCTCCCGCCGGAGCGCCCTGTCGACCGACGTTACCCTTACCTTTAATTCTCAGCCTGGAACCGTCTTTGACTCCCGGAGGAACTTTTACGGAAATCTCGGTTTTTTTCTTTGTCCGGCCCTCCCCGCGACATTTCGGACAGGGTTCGTCTATGACTTCTCCGCTCCCGCCACACTTGGGACAGACCTGAACGTTGACGAAACTTCCCAGCATGGTCTGCTGTTTCTGTCTTATCTCGCCTCTGCCGTTACAGTGAGAGCAGGTTCTTTTGGACGATCCGGGCTTTACCCCGCTGCCGTTACAATGGTCACATTCGACGAATCTCGGAATCGAGAATTTTACCCGTGTTCCCTTAGCAGCGTCTTCCAAGGATATGCGCAGCTTTCTCTGGAGGTCCTCACCTTTTTGGGCGGCCGTTCGAGACCTTCTTCGACCCCTGCCCTCGCCGAAAAACATGTCGAAAATATCGTCGAACGAGCTGTCGCTGAACGCGCTACGCGCCCGTTCGTAGTCCTGGTTATTGAAGTCGAAGCCCTGAGAGGGGCCGGTGTGGCCGAACTTGTCGTACTGAGCCCGTTTGTCCTGGTCCGAGAGTACCTCGTAGGCCTCCGTAACTTCTTTGAATTTTTCTTCCGCCTCTTCCTTGTCAAGATCGGGATTCATGTCCGGATGGTACTGCTTCGCTTTTTTTCGGTAAGCTTTCTTTATCTCGTCCTCGGAGGCGTCTTCGTCTACGCCCAGTACGTCGTAATAGTCTTTTGGCATATATACCGGCCCTCTTTAATTTATTGGTAGTGACGAAATGTTGGGTTTTACTCTTCGTCTTCTGGCTCTTCGTATTCGGCGTCTACGTATTCGTCATCCTCGGCTGTCGTGCTTCCTCCGCCCTGGGCGGGTCCCCCGGGACCACCTGGCCCACCAGGTCCACCTGCTCCAGGTCCTGCTGCACCTCCGGGACCGGCTTCGGGCCCACCCTGGCCGCCTTCGTAAGCGGTCTTACCTATTTCTTGAGCGGCTTCGTTTAACTCTTCTATACCTTCCTCGATTTCTTCTTTCGAGGCGTCTTCTTCTACGAGTTCCTCCAGATTATCTATCTTTTCCTCGACTTTGGATTTCGTTTCCTCGTCTACCTGATCGCCAAGCTCTTCCAGACTCTGCCTGGTCGAGTAGATGAGCTGGTCGGCCTTATTCTTCGTCTCTATCCGTTCTGCCTTGCGCTCGTCTTCTTCTTCGTGCTTCTCGGCTTCTTCCTTCATCTGTTCGATCTCTTCTTCCGAAAGCCTGGAAGGTTCCTCTATCGTCACGGATTCCGACTTCCCGGTCCCTTTGTCCTCCGCCGAGACGTGAAGTATGCCGTCGGCGTCGATACTGAACGTGACATCGATCTGGGGCGTTCCCCTTGGAGCGGGTGGAATACCGGTAAGCTGGAATCGCCCTATACTCTTGTTGTCCTCGGCCATCTTGCGTTCTCCCTGGACGACGTGGATGTCCACGGTCGTCTGGTTGTCCTCGGCAGTTGAGAATGTCTTGGTCTTTTCAGTGGGTATAGTCGTGTTTTTCTCTATCAAGGGTGTTTTAACTCCACCCAAAGTCTCGATCCCCAGCGTCAGCGGGGTGACGTCCAGGAGTACGAGGTCATCTACCTCCCCTGCAAGAACTCCGCCCTGAATGGCGGCGCCTCTTGCCACTACCTCGTCGGGATTTATTTCCTTGTTAATTTTGCCCGGGATGTGTTGTTCTATTAGTTCCTGGACCTTGGGAATTCTCGTTGAACCTCCCACGAGGACGACCTGATCTATATCGTCCTTGTCCATGCTAGCTTCCGATAACGTAGATTCCAGGATATCCATGGTCCGGGAGAGAAGGTCGTCTATCATGCTCTCGAACTTAGCCCGTGTCAGCTTCTCGTCCAGGTGTTTCGGTCCACTTTGGTCGGCAGTAATATAGGGCAGGTTGATCGTAGTTTCTTTCCTGGTAGAGAGTTCCTTTTTGGCTTCTTCCGCCGCCGTTTTCAGTCGCTGCAGTGCGCTCGGGTCGTCGGAGAGGTCTATTCCTTCTTTACTCTTAAATTGATCCACGAGCCAGTCGATTACCCTCTGGTCGAAGTCATCTCCGCCGAGCTTCGTATCACCGTCGGTTGCTACGACTTCAAATACTCCGTCCCCCAGTTCGAGTATGGATACGTCGAAAGTTCCCCCGCCGAGGTCGTAAACCAGTATCGTCTGGTCCGATTCGTCCTTAAGACCGTAGGCCAGAGACGCGGCAGTCGGTTCGTTAATGATTCGTTCTACTTCCAGGTCCGCTAACTTGCCCGCGTCCTTTGTAGCCTGGCGCTGACTGTCGTTAAAGTAAGCCGGTACCGTTATGACTGCCTTTTTGACGTCGCGACCGATTCTTTCCTCGGCGTCTTCCTTGATCTTCCTGAGAATCATCGAAGAAATCTGCTCGGGCGAGTAAGTCTTCTCCTCCCCGTCGGTGGAAATCTTTACTTCGTAATCCTCGCCCATCCTCCGTTTTATAGATTTCACCGTCCGGTTCGGGTTGGTAATCGCCTGTCGTTTGGCCGTTTCTCCGACCAGTCTTTCTCCTTCGTCCGTAAAGCCTACGACAGAAGGGGTCGTCCGGTTCCCGTCGGCGTTAGTAAGTACCTCCGGGTCTCCCCCTTCCAGTGCGGCCACGCATGAATTGGTAGTTCCGAGATCTATCCCGATAATTTTTTCTTTAGCCATTATTTCTACCTCCCATATTTTCTGAGTTAATTATCTCCATTTCCCTCGGAATCCGAGGGTTTGATATTTACCTTCACTTTACTGGGCTTGAGCACCTCGTCTTTGTAAGTATAGCCACGTTCGAACTCTTCCGTTATCTCGTTTTGTTCGTGATCGTCCGACTCAACCTTCATTAGAGCCTGGTGCTTTTTTGGATCGAACTTTTCACCTTCCGCCTTTATAGGTTCTATCTCTCTTTTTTCCAGAAACTCGGCGAACTGAGCGTATATCTTCTCCACCCCTTCGACAAAAGAGTCCTTGTCGTCGTTCTTCTCGAAGCTCTTGAAAGCCCTATCCAAGTTGTCGTAGAGGGGTACGAGGTCCTTGATAAGTTCTCCTTTTTCCTTGTTAACCTGTTCATCTTTTTTGGTGGTCTGCCTTTTTTTGTAGTTGTCGAAATCCGCTTTTAAGTGTCTAACTCTATCCTTTAGCTCCTGAATTTTTTCCTCTTTCTCTTCCAACTCTTCCTCGAGTTCTTCTATTCTGGCCGTTTTTTCCCCTGCTTCTGTTTCCTGGTCCTTTTTGGTCTTCTGGTTTTCCTCAGCTTCTTCTAAGTCAAGGTACTCCTCGTCAGTTTCTTCTTCCCGTTTTTTCCCGGTATCTTGTGCCATAGATATCACCTCTTTCCGATTAGTTCTTCTTTCCTGCTGTTAGCAAACCGTCAAGCCTGCTACCTATGTACTGAACCGTCGAAAAAGACTTACTATAATCCATGTTGACCGGACCCACGATTCCAAGAGAACTCGAACAATTTACCAACCTCTTTACTATCAGGCTGTAGGGTAACTGCCCTGCCTCCCCTAAATCGTCGTTTAGTCCGACTATAGCAGTGATTTGATTATCGTTATCTTTGCAGGATTCCGTTATCTTGGCCAAATTTTTCTCGTTTAAAAAATCGAAAACCTTTCTGAGCTTTTCCGGATCTTGTTCTTCCCCGGGCCCGTTACCGAGTATGTTTAGTGAACCTTCGAGGTAAAGTCTTCTCTCGTTGCGTTCCCGCAGGAAACTCCTTATTAACAGAAATGAATCCCGGGTCAATTTATCGTACCAGCCTTCTTCGTTCAGATTAATATCTTTAAGTTCTTTTAGACGTCTTAGCTGGGTTCCTTCTAACCTATCGGAGAGCAACGGATTTATCCGATCCAGCTCATCCTGGCTAATTTTTCTGTCCGACTCGATTACCCGGTTTTCGACTAGCCCTATATCCGTAACCAGTATTGCCATCAGATGGGTTTCGTCGAGCTGGGTTAACGTGAAGTATTTTACTTCCCGTTCTTCCAGATCCGGACCCAGGACGAACCCGGTATATCCGGTGATGTTTGCCAATAGAGTCGCAGTGTTCCGGAGCAATCGTTCCGTATTTTGTTGCTCGAACTCGTAAGCTTCTACTACTGCTCTCTGCTCTTCCCCCGAAAGCTCTGAAAGCTCTATTAACCAGCTTACGAAGTAGCGATAACCATCTATCGTGGGGACTCTTCCTCCCGAAGTATAGGGTTTTTTGAGGTACCCCTCTTCCTCCAGTTCGTGCATGTCGTTCCTTACGGTGGCCGAGGAGTAGTCCAGGTCGTATTCCTCCAGGATCATTTTAGAGGAAATCGGTTCCCCGGTCTCTATATATCCGTCAACAATTTCCTTTAAAATCAGTTCTTTTCGGTTTTTCATAAATTAGCACTCACACCACCAGACTGCTAAATCTTAACTAGACGTCGTTTCTTTTTCAACCAGGACGTCGAATCAGAGTGGTCTGGCTCAAGCTTACCGCGGATTAAGGGTGGTAGTTTGTAAAACTATTCGGTTGTCAATATGATGATAAAGTACGTAATCTAAGAATTTTCTCTAGCAAGCTAGGGGTGAATTAGCAAGAAAGTTTAAATATTGTAGCCACATTATATAAGGGCTGTGAATCGGTAAACTTAAGTCTTTCCGTGTTCCCGAAATACGCTATTGTGGTCCCGTCCCGAATAACTGCTATAATCACTGATAGAGCGATTATTAACTACCTTTGGAAGTCGGGTTCTGTTGCAAAATATTTTTTTGCCCAATAAAATTAATTTCCGAAGGGTTGATTGAAATTCTATGAGTGTTAAGTTCTTGGGGGGGTGATCAATAAAAAATATTTTAAGACCTCATTTGAGTAAAGTTTTTCTAGATAGTTTGCAACTTCAAACTTAGGAGGTTTTACTATGGATTATGATTGGAAAAGAAATTTAGTATTCGGACTTTCTTTCTTGCTGGTAATATCACTCTTTGTAGCGGGTCTTGCTCAGGATAGACCTGAGATAAAAAACCCGGATACTTTTGTAGCGGCAACCATTGGTGGTTCGGCATCCACGTTGGATCCTGCGTATATATATGATACTACGAGTTCAGCTATTGTAACACAGATATATGAAAATCTGGTTCGTTTCCCAATGGGGAAGGCTGATGCCAACGAACTTAATGCAGAAGGGTACAGTCTCGGTGAATTTAAGCCGATGTTGGCCACGAAGGTTCCCACAAGAGAAAACGGGTTAATTCGGACCACGGACGATGGAAAAGTGATCTATGAGTTTCCAATAAAGACCCGGGTTAATTTCCATAACGGCAACGATCTTAGTCCCGAGGACGTCGAGTATACGTTCGAACGAGTTATGATTTATGATCGTACCGGTGGACCTGCATGGATGGTCCTCCAACCTTTAACCGGGTACAAGAGCGTAGAAACTCTTGTTGTAGAGGAGGTTTCTGAGGCAGATAAATTCTCTGAAACAACTAAAGAAGAGCGGATTAAGGCATATAACGAATACATAGACCCGGCTGTCGAGGTTGACGGCGGTAGCGTCCTATTCACCTTACCTGAGCCCTATCCGCCGTTTATGTCAATCCTTGCCCACGGTGCTAATTGGTCTGCTATTATCGATAAAGAGTGGGCGATAGAGGTAGGCGCCTGGCCCGGCACTGCTGAGACCTGGGTCGACTACCACGATCCCGGTGGCGGACAGGCACCTTCAGAGTCCCCACTTTACGACAAAGCAAACGGCACGGGACCTTTCAAGTTGGAGAACTGGGATAAAGGAAACGAGGTAGTCTTCACCAGATTCGAGGATTACTGGAGGCAGCCGGCCCAGCTAGAACGAGTCGTTTATCAAAGGGTCAAGGAATTTAGTACTAGGAAGCTAAAACTTAAAGACGGCGCAGCCGACACCATGGGCTTTAGCCTTCAATTTTTGCCGCAGGTTGAGGAGATGAAGAATGTCAAGCTCTACAAGGAGCTACCAACTGTGGCAATGAACCCTGCGGCCTTCTTTACAACAGATGTTCCAACGGAGAACAACGATCTGGTCGGGTCCGGAACCTGGGGAGACGGTATACCCTCGGACTTCTTCAATGATGTCAAGGTGAGAAAGGCGTTTGCGCAGGTGTTCCCGTATCAGTCATTTATTGATGAAATACAGTATGGATTGGGATACTACACAAATGCTCCAATTCCAAAGAATATGCAACCGTTCTATAACCAGGACCTTGAACCCTATAAGCAGGACATGGATAAGGCTAAGCAGCTACTAAAAGAAGCTCACGGAGGCACATTATGGGAGAAGGGTTTCCAGTTGACTATCCTGTATAATTCGGGAAATAATCAAAGAAAAACTGCCAGTCAAATGATTGAGGCCATGATCGAACAGCTCAATCCGAAATTTGAGATTAAAGTAAGGGCTGTGGAATGGTCCACCTATTTGGAGCAGCTAACTACCGGCAGTATGCCTTTATTTATCATTGGCTGGGCTGCTGACTTCCCGGACCCTCATAACTTTGCCAAGCCGTTTGCAGGTCCTAAGGGAACGTTCTCGGGTTTCCAGGGGAAAACCATTATTGAAATCTGCAAAAACGAATTTGAACCGTTGATCGAGGAGGGTCTTGGAACAACCAATACTGAGGAAAGAAAAGAAGCGTACTACGAACTGCAGAAACGCTTTAAAGAATTGGTCCCAAGCTTCCCACTGCCACAGCAATTGGGAACAAGGGCAATTCGGACATGGGTTCAGGACGCTCCGTTTAATCCGATGTACGAACCCTGGTACAGTTGGCTCTACCCTGTTAGCAAAAGTTACGAATAAAATTACGTTCGTATTCGGACGGGCGGGAGGTGTTTGCCTGTCGCCCGTCTTATTTAGAATTTTCATTTCAGGTGATATTTAGAACTTATGCTGGCTTATATAGGTAGAAGAATGATTATTATGCCATTCGTGCTGGTCGGGATACTATTGATAATTTTTGGCATGCTTCAGCTTTTAAGCCCTCAGCAGAAACTTGCAACCTTTATTAAGTCTCCTGCGGAGTTAAAAAATAATGACGTTGAAGTGTTAATAGAAAAGTATGGGTTAAATGATCCAATCTGGGCCAGGCTGGGAAGATGGTTAAATGACGTAATTCACTTTAATTTCGGGTATTCCGAAAGTGCGAGCATGCCCGCCGCGGAGGCTTTTTTGCAGTTCTTTCCTGTCTCTATGGAATTAGCTTTGTGGTCGGCATTACCGATCATACTTGGAGGGATATGGTTAGGTACGGTGGCGGCGGTAAACCACAATAACGTAATTGATCACGTGACAAGGGTGTTCGCCATAGTTGGGTGGTCACTGCCGTCCTTTGTAGCTGGCCTTCTTTTGCTAATGGTTTTTTACGGGGGACTTGTAAACTGGTTTCCGCCGGGAAGGCTAGGTTTAGATGCTTCCGGGATTGTTCAATCTGCCTCTTTTACGAGATATACGGGGATGAACACTATTGATGCAGTTTTGAATTGGAACTGGTTCGTATTCTGGGATGCAGTTAAACATATAATCTTGCCTGCAATCGTAATGTCTTATGTACGGTGGGCCATGCTCTTAAGAATTATGAGATCCAGCCTTCTGGAGACTCTGCGCAAGGATTTCGTAACTACTGCAAGGTCCAAGGGGCTGGAAGAAGGTAAGGTAATAAAAAAGCATGCTCGGCGGAACGCGCTCATTCCAGTAGCTACTATAGGGGGAATTTACCTTGCATTTCTTATAAATGGGTTGGTTATCACCGAGACCATTTTCAACTGGAATGGATTGGGGCGTTGGGCAGTTAGAGCTGCGCAGCAATATGATACCAGTTCTTTGCTCCTCTTTGCTTTGTTTAATGGAGTATTACTTGTAGTGGCAAACCTTTCCGTGGATATTCTTTATGCTTATCTGGATCCCAGGGTGACTTATGATTAAGCCATGAAAAAAAAGATTATAAAACTTTTCAAGAATCCTTTATCCCTTATTGGTATATTACTCGTGCTTTTTTTTATTGGAGTTGCAGTATCTACTCCCTGGCTTGCTCCGCCTAAGTTTCCTACTGAACCTTACAGAATACCGAGGGACGGTTGGTCTTCAGTTCCCAAGCCACCTGGTCAGGGCCATATTTTTGGTACTACCGAGGGACAATACGATATATTCTACGGTGTGATCTGGGGTACGAGAACTGCCTTCCGAGTTTCACTATTAGTAGTTGGGCTAAGTTCGATAATTGGGATAATTGTCGGCACAATTGCGGCCTATTACGGCGGTGCAATTGACGAAGTATTGATGAGGATCGTTGATGTTTTCTACTCTATACCTTACTTGGTGGCTGCAATGGTTCTGACTGCTGTACTTGGGCGCGGATTAAATAACGCCATGATAGCATTGATTGCTTTTGGGTGGATGGCATACGCCAGGCTGATTAGGGGTAATATTCTGTCCGTTAAGGAGGAGGAATACGTTTCTGCAGCTAATGCAGTAGGTGCCGGGGATTTACGCATCTTGTCAAGGCATATTCTCCCCAATTCTATCTTTCCTGTCTTGATTCAAGCTTCCATGAATATGGGTACAATAGTTATTGCGGCTGCCACTTTGAGTTTCCTGGGTGTGGGTGCACCAACCGGTTATGCGGACTGGGGACAGATGATTAGCTTTGCCAGGAATTGGATTTTAGGGACCTCAGGTAACCCTTTCCAGTACTGGTATACTGTTGTAATACCTGGAATAGCAATAACTTTCTTCTGTCTTTCCTGGAACCTCATTGGAGACGCATTCAGGGATATTATGGACCCGAAGATGCAGGGAGGAGGGGTTTAATTGCTTTCCCCTTCATTAGCTTAATAGATAATCATTTCCCGATTATACTTCTCAACAATTTATCTCAGGTAAGGGTTTAGGTTTTTTATGTTTTGAACTAGCAAGGAGGTTGTTAGTTTAGTGTTGTGTTGGTTTTGAACTTTCGATTTCTATATAGTTAAACACTTGGAGGAGCATTGTTCTGGCTAATCCATTATGCTATACTCGTTTAGGTTTTATGGTGTTGCGATAAAATATTAATTGGCACGTTGAGGTGGTAGTTTCATGGCTAATTCTAAATCCTTGAGTTTAATCGGACACTCCGGTACGGGAAAGTCAAAACTGGCGGAAAAGTTCCTGAAAATAAGTGGAATTGACGGAGATATTACGTTTGACCCCTCCCAGGAGGAGAAGGACCACGG
>JAGXKX010000006.1:0-27504 GCA_018335015.1 Candidatus Bipolaricaulota bacterium | reverse complement strand
GACGCGTTCTCCCCGGTGTTCGTTTCTTCCGTGGAGGACGGTAAGGGCTTGGACGTCCTTCTCGACAGCCTGACGGAGATTGTACCCGATTTCAAACCTGATTCGGGAGGGAGGTCGGATCTGCTCGTATTCAACAAGCTCTCCGACCCTTACCTTGGCAAACTGGCCTTCGTAAAAGTTTACGGGGAAGAACTACAGGAGGGGGCGTCACTGAGAAATCTTCGAACCGACCAGGAAGTAGATGTTACGGATTTATACAGGTATCTTGGCGGGGATCAGGAGAGCGTCCACGAGGCCTTGCAGGGTGACGTTGTGGCGCTGGGCAAACTGGATGATATCGCCCTCGGGGATACACTGACTGATACGGGTGAAGAAGAAATCGAGTTCGTTGACTTTCCCGGTCCCGTATACGATAGAGCGGTAAATCCTAAGAGCCGGGAGGACGAGAGTAAGATGAGCACGGCCCTTAAGGAACTGGTAGCCAACAAAGCTACAATTACCTACCACCGGGATGACGTTACTGAAGAAATGATCCTTTCCGGAATGGGCGCCAACCACCTCGAAATTTTCAAGGAAAGGCTCAAGAACGGATTCAACGTAGAGATTGATATGACCGAACCCAATGTCCCTTACAAACAGAGTATCGCCAAGGAAGCCGATACCAAGTACCGACACAAGAAGCAATCCGGCGGTCGGGGACAGTACGGGGAGGTCTATTTGAGGTTGTCTCCACTACCCAGGGGGTCGGGGTTCGAATTCGTCAACGAAATAAAAGGCGGTAATATCCCGACTCAGTTTATTCCCGGGGTAGAAAAAGGAATCCAAGAGGCTCTGGACGAGGAATATCCGATGACCGACGTCAAGGCGACTGTCTACGACGGAGACCATCATCCGGTTGATTCCTCGGAGATGGCATTCAAAATAGCCGGTCGCGAGGCGTGTAACAAGGCCGTAGAACAGGCGGGTGCCATCCTTCTGGAACCGATAATGAAGGTAAAAGTCACTACTCCAGGTGACTTTACCGGGGACATAATTAGTGACCTCAACGGAAGACGGGGCAGGATATTGGGCTCGGATACATCGGAAGGTAATACGGTGATAAATGCCGAAGTACCTCAGGCGGAAGTCATGAACTACGCTACCAGATTAAAGTCGTTGACTCAGGCGAAGGCTTCTTTTCAGATGGAATTTGTCAGGTACAAGAAAGTTCCGAGCAATATTGCCTCGAATATCCTCGATCGGTGAATATCGATGCTAGTCAGAGAATTTCTCAAAGAAGACCCCGCGTCGGCTCGGGAAGGAAAGTCAGTTGCAGAAACGCGGGAACTGATGGAGGAGAACAACTTTCGTATTATTTTTGTAGTTGATGACGAGGACAAGCTGGTGGGTTTCCTGACCTACGATTCCATCAAGGACCAACCCGGAGAAAAGTCTATTGACAGTTACCTTTCGCGTTCGACCCTTCACGCCGAGGAAACGGATACGATAGACAAGGCCGTAAGTATAATTAAGGAGTATAGCCTCATGGTGCTGCCGGTTGTCGATTCCGAGAGGAGACTCGTGGGTGTTCTCACTCCCGGTAGACTTTTTGAGAAATTTTCGGAGTTGCTCAACTTCGGTCAGGGGGGATTCTGGATAACGCTTCCCTGCGGCGGGCCGGATGACGTAGAGAGAGTAATTTCAGTCCTGAACGATCAGGACGTCAAGCTGCTCAGCCTGCTCAGTGCAGGGGAAGAGGACGAGGGAGAAATCATCGTGAAAGTGGGCAAGGTCGAAAATGGCGAGGCATTAAAGGAATCTCTGGCAGAGGTGGTTTAACGTGAAAGCAATAAAGGTAAATACATCTTCTCGCGAGGAGCTGAAGGACATAACTACGCAGGTAAAGAGTGCTGTAGACGAAATCGGTCTTGAGGATGGGATCTGCGTCCTTTACGTTCCCCACACGACGGCGGGAATAACTATAAACGAATCTGCCGACCCCGACGTAGCGACTGACATCGTGGGTCAGCTGGAGAAGATTGCCCCTCGTGGCGAAGGGTACAGACACAGAGAAGGAAATGCCGACGCTCACATAAAGTCGAGTTTGATAGGCAATACTTCCCGAATCCTCGTCGAGAAAGGAAACCTTCAGCTGGGTACCTGGCAGGGAGTATTCTTTGCGGAATTCGACGGACCGAGGTCGAGGAAAGTCTGGATAAAAGCCAGCTGACCCTATGGCCGTTGACATATAGAAACCATTTCAGTAAAATTCTTCTGCTCTTAGCCGGTGTAGCTCAATCGGCAGAGCAGTCGACTTGTAATCGACAGGTTGCCAGTTCGAGTCTGGCCGCCGGCTCCAAGGGTTAAGTACGAACTATTCCGCCGATAGTCAGTTCTAGGAACATAATACGAGCCATGGAGGGGTACCGAAGTGGCCAAACGGAGCGGACTGTAAATCCGTTGGCAGGTGCCTTCGGGGGTTCGAATCCCTCCCCCTCCACCAGTTCTTGCATCTTGCTTTAGCCGTCTCCATCGGTTGAGACGGTGGAAGTTTTGCAATACCATTTTATAATCTAGAGGTGCCCGTGTAGTTCAGGCGGTAGAACATCCCGTTGGTAATGGGAAGGTCGCCGGTTCGAATCCGGCCGCGGGCTCCAGGACGAATATTTGTTCATCTGGTTAAACGGCTGGCAATAAAGTTTAGATATTATTCAAAATTTTAGGAGGTACACGATGGCAAAAGAACATTTTGAGCGGGATAAACCGCACCTGAATATTGGGACTATTGGACATATTGACCATGGTAAGACTACTCTAACTTCTGCGATGACCAAGGTACTGGCTAATCAGGGTCTGGCAGAGACGCAAGAGTTTAACGACATCGATAACGCACCTGAGGAGCAGGAAAGAGGAATTACCATTGCCGTCAGACACGTGGAATACGAGACCGAGAACAGACATTATGCGCACATCGATGCTCCCGGTCACGCGGATTACGTCAAAAACATGATTACCGGTGCGGCACAGATGGATGGGGCTATTTTGGTAGTTTCTGCTACGGACGGACCAATGCCTCAAACCCGTGAGCACGTCCTGTTGGCTCGCCAGGTTGGCGTACCTGCTATGTTGGTTTTCCTTAACAAGACGGACATGGTTGACGATCCCGAGTTAATCGATCTCGTCGAGATGGAAGTAAGAGAACTGCTCAACGAGTACGAATTTCCGGGAGACGAGGTTCCGATTATCCGGGGATCCGCTCTGGAAGCGATGGAGAGCGACGGCGACCCGGAAGCCGAGGTAAACCAACCTATAATGGAACTGGTCAACCAGTTGGATGAATACGTACCGCTTCCTGATAGAGATGAAGATCAGCCGTTCCTGATGCCGGTCGAGGACGTATTCTCGATCAAAGGTAGGGGCACAGTTGCTACCGGTCGTGTTGAACGTGGTAGAGTCACACCTCAATCGGAAATTGAAATTGTCGGTTTGCACGGGGACATCGTTCAGACTGTGGCTACAAGTCTCGAAATGTTCAATAAGACCATGGACGAAGCAATCGCCGGTGATAACGTTGGTGTCTTGCTTCGGGGAATAGACAAGGAAGAAATCGAGCGAGGACAGGTACTGGCTGAACCCGGAAGCATTACCCCTCATACCAGGTTCAAGGCTGAGGTTTACGTTTTGAGCAAGGACGAGGGAGGAAGACACACGCCTTTCTTCGACGGGTACAAACCCCAGTTCTACTTTAGGACGACTGACGTAACCGGTACGATCGAATTACCGGATGACGTAGAAATGGTTATGCCCGGAGATAACGTCACTCTCGAAGGAAACCTGATAGATCATATCGCCATGGAAGAAGGACTCAGGTTCGCCATCCGTGAAGGAGGAAAGACAGTAGGTGCGGGAGTAGTTACCGAAATTCTTGAATAATCGAATTTTAGACAAGAGGAACGGTTCTTATGCATAAAGAACAGGTTATTTTGGTTTGTAGTGAATGCGGAAGGCATAATTACCATACAGTCAAAAATCCTCGCAACGATAGCGACAAACTCGAATTGAAAAAGCACTGTAAATGGTGTGATGCCCATACCGTTCACAAGGAGAAATAGGTAGAACCGATAGGATTACAGGCCCGTAGCTCAATTGGCAGAGCGCCGGACTCCAAATCCGAAGGTTGGGGGTTCAAGTCCTCCCGGGCCTGCCAGCAGGATATTGAGGTGTTTCAATAAGTTGAATTGGTTAGATACTGTAGTTGGGTTTTTACGAAACGTTAGGTCGGAAATAAAAAAGGTAAGCTGGCCTTCCCAGTCCGAAGTAATAACGATGACTATCCTTATTCTCGGGATGGTTATCTTATTATCAGCTTATATCGGTGGTATCGACATGGTTTACAAGAATCTCATCCAGCGGATCTTATCCTTGTAACAGTTGCTTGAACTTTCTCAGTCGGTATTGCGACAAAATTACTCTCGTTAAATGGGGAGCAAGTGGTTAATTATGAAAAAATGGTACGCCATCCAAACCTACGCGGGATCGGAACTCAAAGTAAAAGAGGAAATTGAACGTCGGATAAAAAACCGTGGGTTGGAGGATAACGTAGAGAGCTTTAAACAGAACGGAAAGCGCCAGTACTGCGTCGTACCTATCGAGGAAGTTATTACTTCCAGGAGCAGGCGAGGCAAGTCAAACGAGTACAGGATTCCTTATAGCTACGATTTGCTGGTTGAACCGAACCAGAGGTTGTCAAGGGGGGAACCGATAGCCCGGAAACAGCCCAAACACCTGGACTGGGATTGCATGGTGTCCGAGGTCGAGACGCTTCAAAGAGTTATAGTTGAAATGACCAACAGAACAGAGGAAACCTACTTAATTCCCACGGAAAAGAGGATTAGAAGGGACATTAGAAAGGGTGAGAAGATTAGGTCCGGCGTACCATTAACTTCCGACAAGGAGGAAAAGTTCGTCGTAAACGTAAAGGGAAAGATAGCGCTCAGGGACAGAGTCAAGCGAATAGAATTCATTCTGGAAGACGGGTCCGAAGAGGAAAAAATTATCCCCGAACATTACTTGGTAAAGGTAAAAGAAGGGGACGAGTTCGAGGAAGGGGACAGGATAGAGAAAGAGGACGTGATCGATTCCCGGTCTTCCGGCATGGTAAAAGTAAAGGAGTACAAGGATAAACGTGTCGTGACCGTTCAACCGGTGGAGAAACGGAGACTATTTCCCGGCTACGTCTTCATGAAAATGGATCTGCCGGAAGAGGAGATGATTGATCTCGTCGATGATATAAGAGGAGCGGTGAGGTTCGTGGGCTCCCGGTATCACCCGATTCCCATACGGGGCAAGGAAATGAAGGTAGTAAAAAGGTTAGCGGGACTTATAGAGGCTCCTACAGCCCCCAGTAGTCCGCGAATAGAAGTTGACTTTGACGTCGGCGAAGTAGTTGAAATAGTTGAAGGACCGTTCGCCGACTTTACCGGCGAGATAACCGCGATCGACAAAGAGGCGGAGGAAGTGACGGTTAACGTGAAGATTTTTGGTCGAGAGACTCCTGTAGATATAGGTTTTGAAGGAATAGAAAAGATATAAGGGACCGGATAAGCGTCTTTTTTGAGAACTCGTGCATTAAAGTTAAGTGGTTAGTTTTTAAACCTTTATCGTGTCCCTAGTTAAAATTTAAGCGAATTAAATTATAATCATACAGAAGTTAATTTCCGTTTATACCTCAATAAGGATTGAGGAAAATGAATAAGTTTAGGAGGGAGGAATTATGGCTAAGCGAGTAGAAACTACCCTGAAGCTACAGATACCCGCCGGTCAGGCCGATCCCTCACCACCGGTCGGTCCCGCTCTTGGTGAGCACAAAGTAAATATCATGGATTTCTGTAACCAGTTTAACTCCGCCACGGGCGACAAGGAACCGGGGGTGCTGATCCCCGTAGATATTACTATCTACACGGACAAGAGCTTCGATTTCGAGGTAAAGGAACCCCCCGCATCGGAGTTAATTAAAAAGGCAGCCGGTATCGACAGCGGTTCAGGTGAACCTAACATGAATAAGGTAGGCAAGATTACGGAGGAGCAGCTTGAACGTGTCGCCAAGAAAAAGCTACCCGATTTAAATACTTACAAGCTGGAATCCGCCAAGAAAGTTATTGAAGGAACTGCGGAAAGCATGGGAGTAGAGGTGGTCGAATCGTGAACAGGAGGTACGAGGCAGTAGCGGACAAGGTAGACTTCGAGAACATTTATTCCCTCGACGAGGGACTGGAACTAGTTAAGGAAACGGCCACTGCCGAATTCGACGAGACCGTTGAGGTAGCGTTCAACATGGGTGTGAACCCTTCACAGAATATGATTCGAGGAAGCACGGTTCTCCCTAACGGAACGGGGAAGGAAGTTAAAGTACTTGCTTTTGCAAAAGGAGAAGCGAGACGAGATGCCGAAGAAGCGGGAGCCGATTACCTGGGAGACGAGGAGACCGTGGAAAAGATCGAGGACGGGTGGCTGGAGTTCGACGAAGTCGTTTCTACGCCGGACATGATGAGCGTAATAGGGCGACTGGGACGGATTCTCGGCCCCAGGGGCCTGATGCCGTCACCCAAGTCGAACACGGTTTCCGAAGATATCGGAGAGGCGGTTTCGAGGTTGAAGAAGGGTCAGGTAGAATTCAGGGCGGACAAACACGGGGTAATTCACGTACCGATTGGGAAGTCTTCATTTTCCACGCCGGACTTACGGGAGAACTTGATAGAGCTGGCTAAATCCATATACGATCAGAGGCCCGAGGACGGGGTACAGGATAGGTACGTCAAGAAAGTAACGGCTTCCCCGACCATGGGTCCCGGATTAAAGCTATCCGTTGACGAGTTGAGGGACAAGGTATACGAGCGAAAGGTCTGAATTAAACCTGGATTATAACGAAGACACGATTCGATCGGTTTTCAGTTTAAGGAGTGAAAAATGGTTACGGAAGGTAAAGAAGCAGAAGTAGAGGAACTCAAAGATAAATTTGAAAGAGCTGAAGGCGTAGTTCTATCTAATTACCGGGGTATATCAGCAAATGACATGGTTGAACTCCGGGAATCTTTTACCAAGGAAGGTATTGAGTACAGGGTGGTTAAGAATACCCTGGCCTCAATTGCCGCCGAGGAAGCGGGACTGGAAGGATTACCCGAATTGCTGGATGGGCCGATCGCCGTGGCCGTTGGTTTCGACGACCCGGTTCTACCGTTCAAGATTACCAAGGACACCGCGGAAAAATACGACGATTTTTCCACTAAAGGCGGCGTGATAGAGGGGGATATGGTTGCTCCCGACGAAATTGAAGCCATATCTAAACTTTCTTCGAAAGAAGAATTGCTGGCGAATCTTGCTGCCGGCCTCAAATCCCCCGTTAGGAAACTGGCCGTTGTGTTAAAGGCCAAAGTAAAAGATCTTACCGTCGCTTTGGATCAAGTGCGTAAGGCGAAAGAAGAGTAGTCTCACCAAGTTATAGATTTATTGAATTTTCTATAAGTTACACAGGAGGTCTATTATGGACACCCAAGAAATAGTTGAGTCAGTTGGAGACATGACGATTAAGGAACTGACGGAGTTAGTTGAAGCGATCGAGGAAGAATTTGACGTTTCGGCCGACGCAGCCGCTCCGGTAGCAGCTGCTCCCCAGGGCGAAGCAGGCGGAGATGGAGAAGAATCCGGCGAACCGGAGACCATAGATTTGGTCCTAACAAATACTGGACAGAAGAAGATAAAAGTTATCAAAGAACTTAAGGACATTACCGGTAAAGGGCTGAAGGAATGTAAGTCCTTGGTGGACGAATTACCCAATCCCGTGCAAGAAGGACTGGATGAGGAAGAAGCCCAGGAACTGAAAGAACGGTTAGAAGAACTGGGCGCGGAAGTAGAACTTAGATAATCTAGAAAAGTGAAATTGGTTGTTCTTTGCTTGTCTTGTCCTAGGAGGGATACAGGGTGAGGGAAAGAAAGGATTATAGTTCTTATGGTGAAGCTATTGAGCCTCCTTATTTGTTAAAAGACCAGAAAGAGTCCTATGAAAGATTTCTAAACGAAGGCCTGGAAGAGGTCTTCGAGGAAATCTCTCCGGTAAAAGCCAGCAGCAGAACTGAATTTAAACTTGAATTCACCTCGCCCAAGCTGGGCGAGATCAGGGGTCCCGTGGAGGACTGTGCTGACAAGGACCTGACGTACGATAGGCCTTTACGAATTACTGCTCGTCTGTACGACGAGGACGATAACCACGTGATGGAAAGCGAACTGTATGTCGCCGATATACCTGTTATGACCCCCAAGGGAACTTTTTTGATAAACGGGTCGGAAAACGTCTTAGTTAACGAGCTGGCTCGGGCCCCCGGGGTATACATAACGGAAGAAAGGAACAATCAATTTCGCGCTCATATTCTTCCGGATTATGGTGCATGGCTGGAGTTAATCCTGGACGATAACCGTCAAAGGCTCTATGCCAACCTGGACCGTGAAGCAAAGGTGCCGATGACCGTCTTCCTCAAGGTCCTGGGAATGGATCGGGAGGATATATATTCGGCTTATAGTTTCGATCTGAACCCCGTTACGGAGTCAAGCCTGAAGAAGTACGTGGGTTACAAGTTTGCAGAGGACGTTACCAGGGATTCGGAAGTCCTGTTCGAAGCGGGCGAAACCCTCCGGGAAGAGGACGTAGAGGTGATCCTTAACGAGGCGACGAACGAGTCGCTGAGTTTCTTGAACGCTTACATAGGAAACACGCTCGAGAGGGACGATTTCGAGACGAAAGAGGAAGCTGTAAGGTTTATCTACGGGAAGTTAAGGCCCACCGGTCGTGTTTCCACGACCAAGATGGAGAACTACATAAAGGGTCTATTCTTCGAAGAAGAAAACTACCTTCTTTCGGAAGTGGGCAGGTTTAAGGCAAACAGTAAACTCGGTCTGGACAAGGAAACACTGGCTTTAACAACGGACGATATCTTGAACTCCCTGGATCTGTTGTTGCAGGTTCCCGGGAACCCCGAGTTACTCGACGAAAAGGACCACCTGGCAAACAAGGTCGTTAATTTACCGGGGCAGGCAGCCCGCTCGGCTTTCGAACGAGGCCTCAACAGGGTCGTAAGGACTACCGAGGACAAGCTTTCCAAGTTCAGTCTCGACGATGAAGATACGTTGCGTGATCTCGTCCCGACCAGGCCGATTCAGTCTTCAGTGAACCAGTTTTTCTACACCGGGCGGTTTTCCCAGTTTCTTGAAGAAACAAATGCTCTGGCAGAGCTTACTCATAAACGTCGGTTAAACGCTCTTGGCGGAGGGTTAAGCCAGAGAAGGGCCAAACTTGAAGTCCGTGACGTTCACCCCTCGCATTACTCCAGGATCTGTCCGATTGAGACGCCGGAGGGGCAGAACATTGGCCTGATTACTTCGCTGGCCAATTACGCCAGGGTGAACGAGTACGGTTTCCTGGAAGCTCCTTATCGGGTGGTAGAGGACGGGAAAGTAACCGGTGAAATCGAATATATCATGGCGGGTGAGGAAGAACAGTACAAGATCGCTCCGTCTACTACTAAGATCGACGAAGACGGTAATCTTATCGAGGAAAGGGTCGAAATCAGAACCGGTAAAGAGAACTTGAGGATGGGACGACCTGAAGAAGTAGATTACGTAGGAGTTTCCCCTAAAGCGATTGTCGGTACGTCGGCTTCGCTGATACCGTTCCTCGAACACGACGACGCCAACAGGGCATTGATGGGAGCAAACATGCAGCGGCAGGGCGTTCCCATTGTAAACCCGGAATCACCACGAGTGGGTACAGGTATGGAGGAGAAAGCAGCGAAGGATTCGGGTATGCTCGTTTTGGCTGACGACACCGGAGAGGTTACCTATGTCGACGCGGATAAAATAAAAGTCGAGGACGATAACGGGTCCGAGAAGACTTACAACCTGAAGACCTTTACCCGATCGAACCAGGACACCCTTGTGCATCAACGCCCACTGGTTTCCCCGGGTGACGAAGTAAAAGAGGAGGAAGTACTGGCTGACGGATCTACCAGCGAACAGGGAGAACTTGCCCTGGGTAGAAATCTTCGCGTCGCTTTCATGCCGTTCGAGGGATACAACTACGAGGACGCTATCGTAGTCTCGGAACGGCTGGTAAAAGAGGACATGCTGGATTCAATTCACATAGAGGAATTTGAGGTAAAGGCCGAGGAGACAAAACTTGGACCGGAAGAAATAACGGCCGATATACCTAATATTTCTAAAGAAGACCTGAAAAACCTGGACTCGCGGGGAATTATCCGGGAAGGTACCGAAGTAGAAACCGGTGACGTCCTGGTCGGCAAAATTACTCCAAAAGGAGAATCGGAGCCGAGCCCGGAAGAAAAAATATTCCGGTCGATCTTTGGCGAACAGGCCAGAAACGTTAAGGATTCTTCGTTAAAGCTTCCCCCGACTGCCGGAAAAGGAAAAGTTATCAGGGTGAAGAAGTTCTCTCGCGAGAAGGGGCACGAGCTGGATACGGGAGTCAACGAACTGGTAAAGGTTTACGTGGCGACGAGAAAGAAGATTTCGATCGGCGATAAGCTGGCCGGCCGACACGGCAATAAGGGTGTTATTGCGAAGATACTACCCGAAGAAGACATGCCCTTTATGCCTGACGGTACGCCGATAGATGTCCTGTTAAATCCTCTGGGAGTTCCCTCAAGGATGAACCTTGGTCAGGTTTTCGAGACTCACCTTGGATGGCTCTCTTCCCTCAAGGACGAACACGTTAGTACCCCTGTCTTCGATGGGGCAAAAGAGGACGAGATACTTCAGGAACTGGACGAGGAACAGACCAAACAGGACCTGGACGAAGGGGCTAACAATGATGGAAAGGTATTTTTGAGGGATGGGAGGACTGGAGAGCTATTCGATAAGCCGATTACCGTCGGTTACATGTATCTACTCAAACTCGAGCATATCGCCGACGAGAAGCTCCACGCCAGGTCAACCGGTCCGTACGCCCTTATAACCCAGCAGCCGCTGGGGGGTAAGGCCCAGTTTGGCGGGCAGCGGTTCGGTGAGATGGAAGTCTGGGCACTCGAGGCTTACGGGGCCGCTAGTACCCTGCAGGAAATGCTTACCCTGAAGTCCGACGACATTCAGGGAAGAACCAAGCTCTACAAAGCAATACTTAAGAACGAAGAAATGCCCAAGCCGGGAATTCCCGAATCGTTCAAGGTCCTGGTCCGAGAATTGAGGAGTCTAGGTTTGAGCCCGAAAGCGCTGGATGCCGAGGGCAATGCACTCAACCTCTCCTGAGGCCAAACCTGAAAAAGAAGTATCCGCCGGAATAATCACAACCAGGGACCGCGGAGATTATCGGGCCTACCTCCTGCTGAAACACGCAAACGGTGGGCACTGGAGTTTCCCCAAGGGCCACGTGGAAGAAGGCGAGGTACCGAAGGAAGCGGCACTGAGAGAACTTGCCGAAGAAACGGATCTAACCGTTCGGGAGTTCGTTTCCGGAGTTAGCCTGGAAACAAGCTATACATTCGAGAGGGCGGGTCAAAAGGTCTTCAAGACCGTCATCTACTTTCTTGGAATCGTCTCTGCTGAGAGTCGGGTAGTACTTTCGCCCGAGCACCTGGATTATCTCTGGTTACCTTACGATGACGCCCGACGGAGGTTGACCTACGAAGGTGATCGGGAGCTTCTGGATCGGGCTGAGGATAAGCTGAGACAGTCGGGGTAACTGCCATGAAAGAGGACCTTCCCTCGGGTATTGACCTTATCCCAAACGGAGTGTTTGGCCAGGACGATTACGGGGCAACCTACCTCGTCGAGGGAGAAAAATTCGCTCTGGTCGATCCGGGTACCTCGGATTCTTTTCCACGGCTCCTCGACTGGTTTGAAGAGAACTCTCTTTCACCCTCCCGGCTGAGCAGTATACTTCTCACTCACATTCACCTTGATCACGCCGGGGCAACTGGTCATCTCGTTGACGAGCTGTCCCACTTGGATGTTTACGTCCACGCTAGAGGTGCCCCTCACCTCGTCGACCCTTCGGATCTTCTGGCCAGCGTGGAGGACGCTACCGGTACCCGGTTCTCCGAGTACGGTACCCTGAAGCCCCTACCTGAAGATAGGATTGTTCCCCTGGACGATAGGTCCATTATTAATCTCGGCGGGAGGGAATTAGTAGCTCTGCCGACCCCCGGACATGCACCTCACCACCTGGCATACCAGGACCTGGCCACGAAGGCTGTTTTTACCGGAGATAGTGCCGGTTTATACCTTGGGGGAGAATTAATTCCTGCCACGACGCCGCCTTCTTTTGACCTGGAAAAGAGCCTGGCCAGTCTCGAAAAAATAGAGAATCTGTCTCCCTCCGTTCTCCTTTACTCTCACTTTGGCCCCGGGGAAGAACCGGGTAGATTGATTGACGAGTACGGGCAAATCCTCCGGGAATGGGTGAAGTTAATTTCCAATCTTAATCGAAGCTATGAAGGAGAAGAGTTGGTGGAAGAAGTTTTGAATCGCAAAGAAGAATGGCTTGGAAAAGGATTTACCGAAGAAGAACTGTCCATGAACGTCAGAGGGGTCCAGCGCTACCTGTCCTGGAAAGAGGACTGAACCCCCGTGAATAGTTCTTCCGTCAAATACGCCAGGGTCGCAATCTTCCGGCCGATCCGATCGACTTTTGAATATTCCCTCCCCGCCCACCTGAAGGAAAAAGTTACGTCGGGTTCTGTATGTCGGTTGCCTTTCAGAGGCGAGGACGTCCGGGGGGTAGTGCTAGAGATAAGGGAAGAACCGCAGTACGAGGGAGAACGGAAGGAAATTAAGGAGTTAATTTCCAGAAAACCGCTACCCGGGGCGATTATCGAGCTGGCACGGTGGCTATCTTATTCAACACTTACCCCGATCGGCCAGGTATTGAATCGCTTCGTTCCCGGTGACCTGTCCGTCCGGCCAAGGACCAGGGAGATAGTTGAATTGAAGACCTCCTTTCAGAGCGTCAGTAGTTTTATCGAGCGGAACGAAAAGAAGTGCCCGAAACAGGTCGAATTGCTGGAATTCCTCCTTTCCCAGGAAGAGCCCGTTGAGAAGAACGAACTACTGCGGAAGGCGAACAGTTCACGTTCTCCCCTTGCTGCCTTAAGGGAAAAAGATATGGTTGAAATGACTTCTTTACCTGAAATGGGTGGTCAGGAAGCCGAGACGTTCGAGGGTCTCTCTTCTCCCCTGGATATTGGTCGGGAATCACGGGAGATGCCGAAGTTGGAACCCGACGGTTTCGCTCAGTACGCTGTGAACGGAAGGGGAGGAAAAAGGCTGGCCGCTTATCTGGGAGTGATTCAAAGCCTGGCGGAAAATGGCACGGTCCTTGTCCTTGCTCCAAACGTTATTCGGGCGGAAGAGATTAAAAATATAGTCCGGGAGGAGCTCAGCCTGATCGCTCTCTCCTACCACAGCGACCTTACGGACGGGGAAATTTCCTCCAGGTGGAACCTGGCCCTAGAGGGTGAGGTCGACGTATTTGTCGGGGTTCTGAGTGCCGTTTATCTACCAGTTCCTCGGTTGAGGGCAATTATAGTAGAAGGAGACGGAGAAAGAAATTACGATTTAACCGAACAGGATCCGAAGGGTAACCTGATCGAAACGGCCCGCAAGCGGGCCGAGCTTGAAACGGCTTCACTGATACTCGGAGGTAGGGGGCCGTCAGTCGAATCTTATTACCGGATTACCGCCGGAGAACTGGAAACAATAATCGGTGACTTTCCTGAAGGCTTTAAGCGGCCAGTGGATCTGGCTCTGGAATGGGATTCCGGTGATCGAGCTCTGGGTCCCGGGTTAAGACGGGCTCTGAAGTGGAGCTATGGGGAGGAAGGGCCAGCTTTAATTGTCGGAAGTAAGAGGGGAACGTCCAGTGCAGCGATTTGTGACGAGTGCGGGGAAGTGGTTCGGTGTCCTGATTGTGAGGTGCCGCTAACCTTCACCGGATCGGGTAATTATGGAATTTGTCCTTACTGCGGCTCTAAGGCCAATTTACTGGTTTGTGAAAATTGTGGCAGTGACGAGCTTAACTTTATCGGCTCCGGTCTCGAAAAGGCAGAGTCTGAAGTAAGATCACTCCTTCCGGAAGCTGACGTTCGACTGTTCGACTCTCAGGAGGAAACGTGGGACGATTTTCTAAAGCTGGCGGGAGAAGTTCTGAGGGGCAAAGTGGACGTCCTGCTTGGTACTTCTATTGTGGAAAGCCTTTACTTCCAGGATCGAAATTCTTTGATCGGGTTGCTCGATTTGGATCTCGTTAATAACAGGCCAAGTTATCGGTCAACGGAATTTCTTCTCCAGAGGGTCCTGGCGGCCCTGGATCTGGTGAAAGATGGAGGAAAGGTATTACTTGGGACCCAGGAGGACCGCGGTGGACCTTTCGATTTAATTAAATCCGGGAACTGGAGAGAACTCTACGAGAGAGAGTTGAAATCCAGGCGTCGCATGGGCTATCCCCCCTTAAGGAGTTTGATCAAAGTAGAGGTAGAGAGGGGTGAAAAGAAAGAAGCCAGGGACGTCGCGTTGAAGTTAAAAAAAGAGCTGACTTCTGCTGAGGGTAATTACAAGTTATTGGGGCCAACAAGTAATACCTTTGAAAAGAGAAAAGGACAGTACCGATCGGATTTGATTGTCAAGGCGGAGGAGGCAGGGAAACTATTTGACCTGATCAACTCCCTCGTCTCTGAGAAAGAATACGGAGAAGTCAGGCTAAATCCTTTCGCTTAGACCTTAGTTGCACGGTCGAGGATAAATTGATTAGCATTAACCTGCTTTTAAATGGAGAGATAACCGAGTATGCTCGGACGTAAAAAACGGGTTGCGTTTGTAGTTTTATTTGTTCTCTTTACCGTTGGTGTGGTTTCTCTGTTTGGTTATTCCGGGGAACGCTATTCTCACTCCGAAAGGGTCGATCCGTTACTGGGCTACCTGATTGAACGGGATCGGCAACTGCGACATGAAGGGAAGGAAGGCGTAGACCTAAGTGCACTTTCGGGCTCTCTGGAGGTCTACCGCGGTGGGAGTGCAGAAGGTAGTACGATCGGAATCCAGGGCTCGAAAAGAGGGGAGGTCCCGAGGAAGACGGTAGGGCTCGATTATCGGCGCGAGGAACGGCTGGGAATATTGGTCAAATTTCGAGAACCTACTTCTTTCGTAAATAAGCCTGGTTTAAGCTTGATTTCGCGAAACGGAACCATTGCCACCGGATTGGGCGAACTGGAGGCGATATCGGCTCTGGTGGAAGATCCGGAAGTGGAATACGTAGCACCGTCCAAGCCGGTGAGGCCCCTGCTTGACGAAAGCTTACCTCTGGTCGGAGCTGACACTTTGCATTCTACCTCCCCGGTAGACAGAGGCGAAGGGGTCCTCATAGGGGTAGTCGATTCCGGAATAGATTACGACCACCTTGATTTCCGGGTCAACAGAGATGATTCGGTATCCGGAGAAGAGACCTCCAGGATTTCGTATATTTGGGACCAGACCGATGGTTTCTCCAGTTCTCCACAGGGTTACGCCTATGGATCCGAATACGACAACCACGATATCGAAGAAGATATCAGAAATGATGAAGGACCGTCTTCGGGTAACGTGCGCGAAAAGGACGTAGTTGGTCATGGCACGCACGTGACGGGTATAGCCGCTGGCGATGGTTCTTCGTCGAACTCCAGATACGTCGGTATGGCACCCGCCGCGTCCATAGTTTCGGTGAAGACCAATTTCTCGACGAGTTCGATAATTGACGGGGTAAGTTATATAGCTGACAGGGCTGACGATCTCGGGAAGGCGAGCGTAGTTACAAATCTTTCTCTGGGCACTCAGTTCGGTCCACACGACGGGACGTCTCTGTTCGAATCCGCTCTGAACAATTTAGCCTCGAAAGATCACTTGATCACGGTTTCGGCTGGAAATTCGGGGGATAAGAAAATACATCACGGCCACGATATAGCTCAAGGAGAGGAGTTGACCTTCGAGGTTTCTCTCCCCAGCTATTCTCCTTCGGGGGGTACTTCCGACTATTTCACGCTTGACGGTTTCTACGATCCCTGGGGGAATCTATCCGTTCAGCTCCAGGGACCGAACGGCGACGTTACTGAACCAATAAGCGCCGGCGAAGCTGCCTCCTACGATCTTACCGGGGGGTCAGTCCTGATCTCAAACGGTTCGTCCGATTTGAACGGAGACAACGAGATATACGTAAGGGTAGGGGATCTGGACGGTAACAGTCCCCCCGATCCCGGAGTTTGGACCATCTGGGTTTCAGGGATTTCGGGGGCAAGGCTGGATATCTGGGTGGCGGAAAATCTGCTTGGCGGGGAGTACAGGGACCTCGAGTTTTCTAACGGTGACACGAAAATGACTATCGCCGAGCCCGGAAACGCTGACAACCTGGTAACCGTTGGCTCGTTTAACAGCAGAAACAGCTGGGGAAGTTATTCTGTCGGAGGATTTCCGATAGGAGAACTGTCGAGCTTCAGCAGCACGGGGCCAACCAGGGACGGCCGGATCAAGCCCGATCTGGTTGCGCCCGGAGCCTGGGTCGTTTCCACGCTTGCGGAGTCAGCGTCCGTCCAGAACTACCTCAAAGTGCCCGACGGTAAACACTGGGCTCTCGCCGGTACAAGCATGTCAGCTCCCCACGTGGCCGGCTCCGGTGCCCTAATCTGGCGCGCCTCGTCCGAGTTGACGGCGTCGGAAGTTTCCGAATTATTAATTCAGACCGCGGACGGCTCGGGTTATTTAACCCCCGACGATAGCTGGGGCTGGGGAAAACTGGACGCCAAAGCTAGCGTATACGGCTCCGGGATGCCGGTCGAGGATCTCGAGGAGAAACTCTGGGTCAGGGCGACCCCCAATCCCGCCGAGGATCACGTTGACTTCTTCTTTAACCATCCGAATAACCCTGATGAATTGAAAATTCAGGTCTACAACGTTCTGGGTAAGCTGGTTAAGACCATTGAGGAGGATCAACTATCAGGCAAGCTTAAGTACAGGTGGAGCTTGAGAGACGACAGGGGAGTTTCACTGGCTAACGGACTGTACGTCTACCTGATTAGGACCGGAAGTTCCAGGTCGGACTTAAGTCGTCTGGTGATAAGGCGATGAACGGAGGAGAGGGGAGTAATATGAAACCGAAAAGTTGGCTGTTGCTGGTTACTTTTTTCCTGGCGGTACTCTTACTGATGGCTGGTACTGCCAGTGGTCAGGACGAGTATAGCAATCCCGGCGCGTTGCTGGATCTTGGACGGGGAGCGAGACCGATGGGAATGGGGGGAGCCTTTATTGGATTGGCTGACGACGAAAACGCGGTTTACTACAACCCCGCGGCCCTTGGTTTCCTCGATGAATTCGGGGTTACCACTCTCTGGAGTCCCCAGTTTGGCTTTCTGGACTACGGGGGAATCGGGTTTGCCCGAAAGTACGTCGGTCTAAGTACTTCTGCCCTTTATTCGGGATCGATAGCCGTGCCGAACGAGTTTGGCGCCGATACGGGTACGAGTTTTAGTTATTTGAGCGGGAACGGAGTTCTCGGGTTCGGTTTTCCGTTGCTGTCGCAGCTTTCTTTGGGAGGTAAAGCGAGGTATTACTACTCCCATCTTACCCTTGACTCCTCGGAGGACGGGTATGGATGGTCGGTGGATCCGGCAATTATAGCAAAAGGCGAAAACTTCGGACTTGGAATTATGGTCGAAAACGCGCTTACCGGCGGTCTCGTTTACGGTTCGAATCACAGGGAAGAGCTGGAAAGGAAGTTACGGGCCGGTATCTCGTTCAGTTCAAGGATCGATAGAAGGATGAAATTGAACGTTCTTGCCGATCTGGAGGCCCCGCTCGATTCCGTTGCGGAGGCTAATTATGAACTGATAACGCCACATCTGGGGATCGAGCTGTGGCTTTCGGGCGTCGGTGTGAGGGCAGGTTATAACGGGAGGGCCCTGACGGTGGGGTCGAGCCTGGAGATAACAAATCTGAGACTGGACTGGGCTCTTTCCGCTTATCAGTCCGGTTTAACGGAGACTCACAGGGTCTCTTTGATTTACAGGTTTTAACTCATGGCGGTTTATTTGTGAAATTGTCTAATCGGACCAGTTGGATAATCCTGGTTTTACTGGCAGGACTTTTTATTTTACTAGCGCTGTCACTCCAAACTGAGGCGCTGACGGTTCAGACAGGGTCGTTCAAAATTGATTTACAGGGAAAAAAGACCTGGGCCGTAAACTTTGGTCTGGGCGACGGGAAAAGCCTCTCCAGGGTCGGGTACCCGAAAGACTCCTATTCGCTGGCACAGACGTTGAAAGTTAGCGCTACCGGTCAGCTGGGGGAGTATTTTTCGTTAAGCGCGGACCTCGACGACACCAAGCCCGGTTACCTCCAGGAATTCGAGGTGAAGATGGACACCGACAACTGGGACGGGCGGCTGGGTGATTTTGGTACCGGGGAGGACAATTTTACCGTATATAACAAGAAACTACTCGGGTTGGAGTTAACCGGAAAACTCGGCGAGTCACAACTTGGCGCCGTTGCTGGACGCCTTCAGGGTATATCGGAGACCAAAGTTTTTTACGGAAATACCGGGGAGTCCGAGGTCGAGTATTCGCTCTACCGGAGCGAGTCCAGTCTAGAGGAATCCAGTTATACGAAGAACATCCGGGGCCTGCAGTACTACGAACTGGCAATAGATTACGTGGAAGGTTTCACCGACCCGGAACTGGAGTTCGAAGCTGACGCCGACCTGTGGAATTTTCTCGACCAGTGGGAGTTCGGCTATCTGGAAGAAGAAATCGAGACCGAGCCGACCGGTGAACTCTCTTCCGGCCAGTTCGACGTAGTTTCGAAGGCAATTGACTATTTGATCCTGCTTGAGGACTGGCGTAGTCTGGTTCGGAAGCGGATCAAAAGCTATATAACAACTTACAACCGGGACCTGCCGGAGGAGGAAAAGAAAGAGTATCCGTTTAATCCCGGAACGGATTACGAGAAAAATTTCCTCGAGAAGCTGAGCGAGTACGTAAATCTTGCCCTTGGCGAATCCAGGCTTAAGCTAACCCAGTACAGTCAGAACAGGTTTTACTACCTCGGCAGGACGGAAATTAAGGAAGAAGGGTTCCAGCTTGAAATTCGCCAAAACGGCGAGTGGGAAGAGGTGAGCGATATTCCGGGCTATAACTACAACCTGTACTCCGAGAAGGGACTTATCGGCCTGGCGTTTCCCGAGGAGTTTTTTGTGGATCCGGCAAACAAGAGGATTCGTGCCCGGTTTCAATACGAGATCTCGGGGAATATGTACTCGCTGGGGCTCTCCGTGGCGCCGAACAGCGAGAGGGTCTATTTGAACGGTAACCTACTGGAACGAAACGTGGATTACTCTATCGACTACGAAACCGGCTCTCTGTTGATTTTTAGAGACGTGGGGGACGACGACAAGATCAAAGTCGACTTCGAGAGGGCCAGAGGCGGACTTGGGGGTTTTGCCCAATTCGCCCGGACCATGTATGGTTTTAGCACGAGTATGAAGTCGGATTACGGGCTGGTGGTGGACGTCAGTCTGTTCCAGGCGAGGGATAACGCTCCCGAAGAATTACCGCCTGAAATACCTACTATGCCCAACCTGCACACCGTTGGGGGGGTTAGCGCCCGGTACGAAAAGGACGGGTGGAGTGCTCAAGTGAAGTTTGCGGGTAACGTAAATAAGTTCCCTTCCGACGATAACTCGCGGGTCAACCTGCCCAACAGGATAGTGAATGTACTTTCGCTGACCGAAGCCGGGTACGAAATGACCCTGTTTGCCCATAAGAACGGATTTACGGTTAAGAATTCTGAGGGCTGGGAAAGCTACGGCCCGGAAGACGGGCTGGCCGGTAATAACGTGAACGACGGCCTGGTTGTTGGGGACACCCTTTTTCTCGGGACGAACGCCGGCCTTACGACGGTCAACCTGACGGGATCTGCCCCGTTCGCGAGGGCGCCAAACTGGGTGAGCTATTACGAAACCGACGGTCTACCACAGGGGAAAGTCGTCGGACTGGCCAGTGGCGGGGAAAGAGTCTGGGCGGCTACCGGGTCAAAGATTGCGGAAACCGAGATTGAGGACCTGAGCAAGGACGGGGGCTGGGAGGAGCTCACTTCCGAATTTGATAAAGATTTTTCGCTAATGTCGATAGCCTACGTTGATGGTTACCTCTGGCTGGGCACCGACCAGGGACTATACCTTTACGACCTCTCCCGGGACGAACTTGTCGATACTGATCCCCCAGTAACCGGAAAAATCAACGACATGGAAGTTTCTGGAAAGAATCTATACGTCGCTACGGAGGATGGAATTACCAGGGTTGGACTGGACTCAACAAGGGAGGTTCTGGTAGAGGATCGGTCAGTGGAGAGTCTTTCGGTTACAGGGGAAGAAGTCTGGTTCGGAACCGATCGGGGTTTCTCGAAAGTCGACTCTCCCGGGCGTTACGGTAGAAAGACCGTTACTGCAGTACTGGCAACCGGGTCGAAGGTCTGGGCGGGAACCAGGGGTTATCGTTCGAATGACACGAGCGAACTCGTGATTTACGAATTAGAAAACGGTCTGGAAGAGTTCTATACGGATAGCACGAAGATAAAAGGGATAGACGACGATCGGTTCAGAAATATAGACCCGGAACGGCACACGGATAAAGGGATTTTAGTCGAAGCGGAAATAGGCAAGAGCCTCGAACTTTGGTCACGGGAGGTCTCTCTGTCCACGAATTTCGAGTACGTACAGCCGAAGTATACTCCCATCGGAAAACTGGAGAGGCAAGACGTGATCGCCACCGGGATGAGCCTGGATGCAAACTTGACTGAATCCTTTTCCCTCGGGCTCAGCAGCGATTATTCGGTTTCCTCATTTTCCACGGAAGAAAGAAGCTGGTCTTTATCCAACCAGCTATCCGTCAATTGGCAAACAGTCGTCGAGACCACTGCGGCGGCTACCTGGACGACTAAGGAGGGTGGAGTAACTGTACTGGGGCTTGATCTCGGACTTGCAAAGAAATTCCTGGGGAAAACACTGACTACCTCCCTGGAACTCTCGACGGCCCGAGAAACCAAGTCTTTCGGGAGGGCTAGCAATTACGCCAGTGTTTCAGCGAGTCTTGGTTTTAGCCCGGGCGAGTCTACTGCACTGAGTTTAAATTATACTTATCCTTTCTCCTTTGACCCTCTGGAGGCCAGAACGAGCGAGGAGCTCAGGTGGAAGATCGATTATTCACGAAATCTGCCGGTGAACGACGACTATGGAGGGGAGCTAAAACTGAGCGGGAAAGGTAACGCCCAGGACCTATTGAGTGGAGGTTATCGAAGCTTTAATAACCAATCCGAGGCCCGTATGGACTTCGATAAATTGAGTCTCGGACCTATTGGCCTTACTCCTTATATATCTCTTGCCTGGAAAGGCAGTAATTCTTCCCACGAGCTGACAGGGGAAGTGTCCGGAAGGACCACTGTTTCAAGCCTTTCCAGCCGAACTACGCTGAGTCGAACCGTCGGATTCTCTCCGAATAGTGAGCTAGTCGAGTACAAGGATAAACTACGGGGGAAGGTCAGCTACGAAGCGGAAGCAGTGACTCCAGAAATGAGCTATTCGATCAGTCGAAACCGATTAACCCACCCGAATTTCGGTCGCCGGACTACTTATAGTGGAGACCTTACCCTGGGAGCCAAGTGGAGGCCTTTAAGCAATCTTTCCCAGGAGTTGAGGGGCGGAGTAAAATACAGGACCGAAAAAGGATTTACCTATACTCTGAAAGACGTCCTCAACTGGAAGTTGACGTCCAAACTTTCCCCGGAGGTTTCGGCCGAACTGGTGTTCCATCCCAGATCGGAGGAGTGGGACTTTTCGGTTGAGTCCGGGTTCTCTTACCCCATTAGAGATAGGTGGGGGATATCATTTACCTCCGGATTCAACTGGGGAATAGAAGAAACAGGAGATACTTACAACAGCTTTTATGGTTCGGCGGGATTACAGGTTAAGTTTTAATTTGGTAAACTTTAATAAGTTAGACCGGGAGGAAAGTGTTGAAAGACAGAAAAGGGGGTTAAAGTGACTGATTTTTCTATTTACGCGGTGATTATGGCTGGAGGAAGGGGAAGACGACTCTGGCCGCTGAGTACCCCATCCAGACCCAAGCAGTTCGTAGAAGTGAACGGGAAGTCTTTGCTTGCCCGAACTTTCGACAGGATCAGCTCGTTGTTCGATCCGAAACGCGTTATGGTCGTTACAAATAAAGGAAAGGGAAATCTGGTGAAAGAGGACTTGCCCGAGCTCCCGGAGAAGAATATTATAGAAGAACCGATGGGAAAAAACACGGCTCCCTGTATAGGTCTGTCTGCGATTTATTCCCGAGAAGTCCTTGAGCTGGACGAGAGAAATTCAGTGATGGTAGTCCTCCCGGCGGATCACCTGGTGGGGAAAGAAAAGAGATTCAGAGAGTTATTGCAACTGGCTTCGGAGACCGCTTTCAATAAAGAAAAGCTTGTTACCCTGGGAATCAGGCCCACGAGGCCAGCTACGGGTTACGGTTATATCGAAGCGGGAGATGTACTAGAGGAGGAGGAATTGGCGAGAGAGGTCGTCAGCTTTACCGAGAAGCCGGATTCCACTACGGCGGAGAAATTCCTTGCCGCCGGGAATTATTACTGGAATAGCGGTACATTCATCTGGCGGACTGACCAGCTGCTCGGTAATTTAAGCGAGTACATGCCCGAGTTGTCCGAAGGGCTAGAGAGTATAGCCAGGGCTCTGGGAGGTCCTGGGGTGGACGAGGTTTTAAGGGAGGAGTACGAGAAGTTTTCTCCCGTATCCATCGACTACGGTCTAATGGAGAAAGCAGATGAGAGAGCAGTAATTCCGGCTTCGGTCGATTGGTCGGACCTCGGAGACTGGCCCAGTTTTGCGCAGTTACTGGAAAGTGACGATCACGGTAATAACTCTCAGGGGAAAATAATTTGTGAGAAGTCGGAAAATAATATAGTCTTTAACGATACTCAAAAACCGGTAGTAGTCCTGGGTTTGTCCGAAACTGTAGTGGTAAATACCCCGGAATATCTGCTGGTTATGAACGAGGATAAAGCTCAAGAAGTTAAGCGAATAGCTCGAGAAATGGAGGAAAAGGAGGGATAAAAATGAACCTGGATAGTTCGGAAAAAATTAAAGAAATGGATCCTCAGGGAATGGTGGAAGATCTCGACACGTTTCCCGATCAATGCAAAGAGGCTGTTTCCCTAGGAGAAGAGATTAAGCTCCCGTACGACCTCGAAGAATTTGACAGGGCTCTGGTAACGGGCATGGGAGGTTCGGCGATCGTGGGAGACCTATTAGCTCGTCTCCTGGACTTTCCTGTTGATACGAACAGAGGTTACTACCTCCCGAAGTCCGCCAGGCCGGATGATTTACTGATAGCGGTAAGCTATTCCGGTAATACGGAGGAAACACTTTCGGCTTTGAAGGACGGTCAACGTCGGGGTATGGAGTCTCTTTGCTTGTCCACCGGAGGCAAGATGGAAAAGTATTGTAACAGAGAATCGATTCCTCTAGTGAAGATACCGACCGGCCATCAGCCCCGGGCGTCCACCGGTTACATGCTTTTCCCCCTGCTTAAGTTGTTTGACGAGGCCGGACTGGCGGGGACGATCGATTTTGCACAATTAAACGAAGAGGTCGAAGGAATGGCCGATTCCTGGAATAGCTCCGTTCCCACCGAAAGCAACGAGCCTAAGAAGCTGGCAGAGGAACTTGCGGGCAAAGTTCCAGTCATCTACGGTACCAAGGGGAACACCAGTGTGGTGGCCTATCGGTGGAAAACTCAGATCAACGAGAACGCGAAACAGCCCGCGTTCTGGAACGTGTTTCCCGAACTAAACCACAACGAGACGGTTGGTTACGAGCTGGGCAGTGAGTTAATGAGTAACGGCAAAGTGATAACTTTAAAGAACGGGTTGGAGATCGAACGGAACGAATTGCGAATGAAGATAATGGAGGATCTGTTCACTGACGAAGGAATCGATTACGCCATTGCCCGTGCACCTGAAGGAGATAAGTTTACAAAAATTATCGGCCAGGTCTATTTCGGTGACTATTTTTCCGTTTATCTTGCGCTTTTGAATCAGGTCGATCCGTCTCCCGTGGAACTGATCGAAAGCTTTAAAGCACGGTTGAAAAAAGAAGGATAGACGGGAGTCAATTCGTCTTTACCAGGATAAAGTTTTGAGTTTCGAGGAAAAGTACCGAGAAGACAGCGGAGGTATGAATTGGCCAAATCCAGTCTGTTTTCAGAATTGAAGAAGGAAGTTCGAAAAACTCTGGGCGAGCTCGGCCCGGGTTCTCAGGTTCTTGAGGAAGTAGCCGGGATTTTGCGCGATAACGTTGATTACTACGATTGGGTTGGGTTTTACATTGCTGAACCGGACGAGGAGGAATTGGTCCTGGGCCCTTTTGCAGGCGATGAAACTGACCACACCAGGATCGATTACGGAGAAGGAATATGCGGTCAATCCGCCGAAACGGAAGAAACTTTCACCGTTCAAAACGTCGAAAAAGAAGAAAACTACCTCTCCTGTAGCCCCGATGTAAACTCCGAGATCGTGGTGCCAGTTTTTGAAGAGGGGGAGTTTCGAGGCGAAATCGATATCGACTCTCACGAGCTTGCACCTTTCGATCCCGAAGACGAGCGATTCCTTGAATCGCTGGCCGAAGAACTGGCGCCTTTTTTCTAACCTTTCCCCGGTGTCGTTCCGATTTTTAACCTAGAACCTATTCAGCAGTCCGGTTACAATAGGTTTGTATCTCCCACACCAGTCAAATAACTTAAAGCGAGGGTGAGCATGAATCGAAGAGAAGTAAGCAAGCAAATGGCGTACTTACTTCGCCACGATCCATCCGGAATGTCTATGGACGAAGAGGGATTCATCGACCTGGAAGATTTGTTGAATAAATTACGGGAGCGATGGAAGAATTTGACCGAGCCCGAACTTCGAGGGATAGTTGAGGAGGACCCCAAGGGACGGTACGAGATTTCTGACGGCAGGATTAGAGCTCTCTACGGACATTCCGTCAACGTCGATCCTGATTTACCGGAAGTGGAGGTCGAAGTCCTGTATCACGGGACTTCCCCAAAAGCCGCCGAGCGCATCGACAGGGAGGGGCTCCGAAGCCAGGGCAGGAGAAAGGTTCACCTTTCAGCCCGCAAGGAGGACGCGATAAAAGTAGGGAAGCGACATACTCCGGAACCGGTCCTGTTGGAAATCGAGGCTGACGAAGCGAGCGAATCGGGAGTCACCTTTCAGAGAGCCAGCGATAAGGTCTACGTTTCTGATTTCGTCCCGTCCAAATTCATCGAACATATCGAACACTAAAGAAAGATCAGTTAAAAGGGGGTCTTTTTTAAGGTCACTAAAGACGCATCGCACTTTGGACGGGTATAGCTTAATATAACGGGTTTTTGGAGGAGATAGTGGTGGACTTCGATCCATTGTCTTATGAATATCCTTCCAGGAGAAATCTAGTTTGTTCGTCCAGGGGAATGGTAGCTACGTCTCAACCCCTTGCGGCACAGGCCGGACTGGGCGCATTACGAAAAGGAGGAAACGCGGTGGATGCGGCCGTTGCGACCGCTGCCAGCCTTACAGTTCTGGAACCAACTTCAAACGGGATTGGCGGGGACGCTTTTGCTCAGGTCTGGATTGGTGGTGAATTGTACGGCCTAAACGGAAGCGGCCCGGCTCCGGGAGATATATCGGCGGATACGCTTAGAGAAGAAGGGCTGGAAGAGATACCCCGATTTGGCTGGGAACCCGTGACCGTGCCTGGAGCGCCGGCGGCCTGGAAAGAGCTTACCCGAAGGTTTGGGGAACTGTCTCTGGAGGAAAGTTTGGAACCCGCGGTTAACTATGCGGAGACGGGATATCCGGTTCAGCCGACCCTTGGTAAATACTGGAGAAAAGCTTACGAGGTCTTTTCCGAACTGAACGGAGAGGAGTTCGAGAGCTGGGCGGAGACTTTTGCCCCGGATGGAAACCCGCCGGAGACAGGAGATATCTGGTCCTCTCCGGATCACGCTGAAACGCTTAAGAGTATTGCTTCAACGGGTGCCAGAGCTTTTTACGAAGGTAAGCTCGCGGATAGGATAGACAGGTTTGCAAAGAATACCGGAGGGTATATCCGAAAACGGGACCTCGCTTACTACTCTCCCGAGTGGGTTGACCCGATGAAAGTGGAATATCAGGATTATGAAGTCTGGGAGTTGCCTCCAAACGGCCAGGGCCTGGTCGCTTTGATTGCTCTGAATATTCTCCGGGAGATTAATCGCGGAGAGGGGAGTAAGATAGAGGCTCTTCACGAGGAAATCGAGGCACTGAAACTGGCATTCGTCGACGGAAAGAAGTATATTACGGATCCCGATTACATGGGGGAGGAACCAGATAAATTTCTCACGCCTCAGTACGCGCGTGACCGGGGGGAACAAATTGGTTCTCGTGCCGGAGAATTTCACCCTGGCAGCCCGGGTGAAGAAGGAACGGTATACCTGGCCACGGCGGACGGAGACGGTAACATGGTCTCGTTCATTCAGAGTAATTACGCCGGATTTGGGTCCGGAATAGTCGTCCCGGGAACTGGTATTGCACTCCAGAACAGGGGAAATCTCTTCACTCTGGATGAAGGTGACTATAAAAAATTGGAGGCCGGTAAGCGACCCTACCACACTATAATTCCCGGTTTCCTTACCCGACAGGGTTCAGCTGTCGGTCCCTTTGGGGTAATGGGCGGTTACATGCAACCCCAGGGTCACCTCCAGGTTCTTAGGGGTATTATTGACCGGGGGCTAAACCCCCAGGCGGCACTGGACGCCCCGCGATGGCGCTGGGTTGAGGGAAAGGAGATGGAAGTAGAGAAAAGTTTTCCCGACCATATAGCCGGAGGACTGAGTCGAAAGGGCCACGAAATCAGCATAGCGGCGGACCCCGGTAAATTTGGACGCGGGCAGTTTATCTGGAAGGAGGGTGATACCTTCTTTGGAGCTACTGAACCCAGAACCGACGGCCACGTGGCCCCCTGGTGATTCTCCCCCTACATCGGTTGGATCCGGAATTACAAATGGTTTAAGCTAGTGGCGAGTCGGTTAATTGCCCGCAATTAGTCCCATGGAGCGCGGGGGCTAAGCTGGTATTGTTCATCGTAGCAGGCCGGGCTCCCACGCACGGGCTTATAATACCTCCGGGCCTACCGAGCCGAGAAGTAGCTGGAGCTCCACGCTCCAGCGGTTGGTGAAAGTTAGTGCAAACAAGGGCCCCTTGCTTGCGCGGGGAGACCATATCTAAAGTAACTAACGCCGTTCTCTGGTAATTGTTCGATAAAACCGCAGGCGATTTCCCCGGCGTGGAAATCGCTGCTTCCGATCTCGGCCTCGCTCCCCATGCTTCCAGAGGAAGCATGGAACCATGCCCGCTCGGCCTCCGATA
>JAGXKX010000126.1 GCA_018335015.1 Candidatus Bipolaricaulota bacterium | reverse complement strand
ACCTTGACTCTTTCGATATTTACCCCGCATTGGGGGCAGGACGTTCCGGGAGTTCGATGCGGAAGAAGGAAGTTTGGGGGCATCCTCTCAGTTTCGACTTCACAGGCAATCGCTTCGCTAAGGACGTAATTCATTTTATGGTAGAGGTCCTCAATTCTAGCCTGAGACAAATTGGAGGCTTTTGCCCGGGGGTTAATACCGGCCTGGAAAAGGATCTCGTCGGAATAGATATTACCTATTCCGGCGATCTTTTCCTGGTTCATCAGGGTACTTTTGGCCATCGCACGACTGTTTGAAATTATAACTTCGAACTTATCGCGGTCGACTTCCTTCAGTGCGTCCGGCCCTAGGTTTTTCCGAGCGATGAAGTTATCCTTGTCCTCCACTAGGTTTATCTCGCCGAGCTTTCTCTGACAGTCGTAAACCATGCAGCTCTCGTCGTCGTAATGAAACAGGACCCTGGGATGTCCCTCGGGGCCTTCTCCAGGGCTCAGGTATTCAAAGAAACCCGTCATGCCGAAGTGAAATCCTAGCCATTTTTCTCCGCTTGTATCCACAAACAGGTGCTTTCCGTGCCTTTGACTCGAACCGAACTTATTTCCCGCTAATGCTGACTTAAATTCTTCCGGTTGGAGGTCCATCAGTACCTTCTCCGAGCGGATTTCGACCTCCTTGATCGTCTTATCGAGGCCGTAAGAGTCCAGGTACCGTTTAAAAATCTCGACGTCGGGAAGCTCCGGCATAGTGACCCTCCTTGTAAAAATCTTTTTTACTCAGCTCTTTCACAACTAATCGAAAAAGAGATAAAGGTCATAAGTTATAACTATATTTTTTTGTTCAAACTTCCTGTCCCTTAACTGACTGCCGATATTTTTCTACTGCTAAGATTTTAAGGATAATTCAAAATGGGTAGTTGTGGAGATATTGAAAAAATTATTCCAGGCTATTTAGATATTTGTCCCTGATAAGCTGTTCGTTCTTCTTGTAAAACTCTTCTCGCACTATATCCATGATGATTTCGTCGTAGTAGCTGCCGTCGATTTTATAGAATTCCCGGACTTTTCCGGCAATCTGGTATCCGACCTTTTCGTACACACGACGAGCCCTTTCATTGAAACTTTTTACGGAAAGGCTAATCCCGTGAAGGCCAACAGCAGCAAAGCCGAAGTCCGTAATTAGCCGAGCCGCTTCGGTTCCCAGTCCTCTGTTCCAGTATTCTTTTTCTCCCAGCAATATCCCCATCTCTCCGTGGTCGTTACTCCGGTCGATATTGTGTAACCCGCAATTTCCTATCGGCTTATCGTCCGGAAGATGATGTATAGTAAAAGTGGGTTCGTCACTCCCCGCCTGGCTTTGGTACCAGTCCTCTTCCGCTTCTTTGGTTAAAACTCTTCCAAAATGGGTAATAAACTGCGATACTTCCAGGTCGTTAATCCAGTCCCTGTATAGCTCGACGTACTCTTCTTTTAGCTCGGTGAAACCTATCCGTTCACCTTCGATAATGTAGTTCATTGACTTTCTTCCTCCGAAATAGTGATAACAAAAGTGTAGGACAAACTCGGATCTGTTACAGGAATTTTGGCTTTTTCTTAGTCAAGAAACAAATTTGATTTATTGGAGGGACAGTAATCGTTAAATGCGACTTTTTCCGTCCAGGGTGCATTTAACTTATCGGCTGGGAACAGAGATAGCCTTGTGTAAATTGCAGTTTCGGCAACCTTTGAGCCTCTCTACAAGAGTATTGTCAATAATTAGCTAAAAAAGGTTGACAAAATATAGATAAAGTGTTATATTTTTGGAAATAAGTCAAATTTATAGCCAAATATGATTTTTATAAAAAAGATTAGACGACAGTTACAAGAAGTTAGCCTTCACCTGGAAGCCGCCCATGTCGTTTCAGTCTGGGCAGTAGATTTCAGGGGAACGTGGAGGGTTCTCTCACCCTCCTGCCTGCCTTCCTTCAAATATCTATCCATTTTTCCTAACTGATTGTTTTTCCGTAATTTAGCTCAAATTAATTTCAAAAGTATTAGCAGCTTAGTTGGTCGGTAAGAAGAACCACGATAGCAAATTTAACTCTTCAAAGGTGATAATTAATGTCTTTATCAAATTCTAACGCCAGCGCTGCGACAGACACTGACCTCCGGAGCAAAAGCTACTCTTCGTTGAGTGGTCTTTGCGTGGATTGTATTGACGGTTGCCCGGGTTTATGTGAAGTCGGCAAGTCTGCCTATCGGTCTTCGGAGAAGGTCTATCCCGAGCCGTTTGGCGATATCACGGTAGGTGCGGAGAAAGAGTACCCGGTGGACTATTCTCATTTTAACGTTCTTGGAACGACTGTGGGAGCAAAAGGACAGAAGGCGGATAGCGATGAAGCAATTTTTCCGAAAGTGGATCTTGAGACGAGACTTGGAAGCGAGGGAAGTTTAAAACTCAAATATCCCTGGCTGATCGGTGCTCTGGGGTCGACGGAAATCGCTAAAAAGAACTGGGAGGGGCTGGCTATAGGAGCGGCGATAAGTGGCGTGCCGATAACCATCGGGGAAAACGTTTGTGCGATGGATCCCGACTCAGAAATTGAGGACGGTCGGATAGTAACCTCGCCCGATATGGAACGGAGAATTAAGCTATACCGGGACTGGCAGAAAGACGGGTACGGCGGTGTAATAGTCCAGGCAAACGTGGAGGACAGTCGTCTGGGGGTACACGATTACGCCATCAAGGAACTCGAAGTCGCCGGTGCGGAGATAAAGTGGGGTCAGGGGGCAAAGGATATCGGAGGAGAGGTCAAACTGGACTCTCTGTCCCGGGCAAAGACTCTGAAGAAAAGGGGTTATATAGTTTTGCCGGATCCCGAAAACCCGACCGTTCAGAAGGCCTTCAAAAACGGGGATTTTAAAGAATTCGAGAGACATTCTCGGGTAGGGATGGTCTCCAGGGACTCCTTTATCGGTAGGGTGAGGGAGTTACGGGAAAAGGGAGCGGATTACGTCTCCCTGAAAACAGGTGCATATAGACCGAAGGACCTTGCCCGGGCGGTGCGGTACGCCTCGGAAGGGGAGCTTGACCTACTCACGGTTGACGGTGCCGGCGGTGGAACGGGCATGAGTCCCTGGTTGATGATGAACGAATGGGGTATTCCGACAGTGTACCTTGAATCGCTGTTACACAAGTTTCTAAGGGAGCTCGACAGGGCCGGTGAGTACGTGCCCCCGGTAGCTATTGCCGGAGGTTTTGCTCTCGAAGATCAGATCTTTAAAGGTCTGGCGCTTGGTAGCCCCTACGTCAAAGCTGTGTCCCAGGCTCGAGCACCTATCACCGCGGCACATGTCGGTAAAACCGTAGGGAACATGGTGGATTCGGGTCAGGGTAAAGTGGTGAATGAGTACGGAGAGGAATTAGAGCAAGTATTCATCGAAGCGGCAAACCTTCAGGCTAAATACAATTCCCGGTTCCCGGAGCTTCCGCCTGCGGCGATGGGAGTATATTCTTACTACGAGCGGCTGGAGCAGGGATTACAGCAATTTATGGCCGGAGCGAGGAAGTTCTCGCTGGAGCATCTCGCCCGGGACGATCTGGTAGCGCTCACACGGGAAGCAGCGGAGGCCACCGGAATAGATTACGTCATGGAATCGGACGAAGAGCAGGCGATGGAGATAATCAAAGGTAAT
>JAGXKX010000044.1 GCA_018335015.1 Candidatus Bipolaricaulota bacterium | reverse complement strand
GGAAAATTTAGGTTATAATGCCTTTAGCAGTCCGTCCGATAATTGGAGGTTTAGAGATACTATGTCCGAAAGTACTTCGGTTCGAACGCAGGTTGACGTTCAGGTGGGTAATTTATTGAGGGACGACAATCTTTCCCTTGCGGTGGCCGAATCGTGTACCGGGGGTTTGATATCTCACAAAATTACAAACGTACCCGGGTCTTCTGACTATTTTGATCGAGCAGTGGTGTCTTATTCCAACAGATCCAAACTGGAGCTGTTAGACGTCCAGGAGGATACGCTGTACGAACACGGAGCTGTGAGTAAGGACGTCGCGGCTGAAATGGCTAAAGGGGTTAAGGACCTTGCCGGTACGGAGGTGGGTCTATCCACCACGGGTATAGCTGGACCGGGAGGAGGAACTGAAGAAAAACCGGTGGGGCTGGTTTATGTAGGGATTGCGCTGGAGAAAACGATGCGGATAAAAAAATTTATTTTCCAGGGTGACCGATGGGAGAACAAAGAATCCGCAGCTGTCAAGGCACTGGAAAGTCTCGTTACTTTTCTGGCTGAAGAGGATGATTGAAACCGACGACGCGAATTCCTATCCGGAAATCAGGAAATAAAACGATGCTGCTCCTATCAGCCCTATGAAAGCGTAAGTACTGGGTTTGAACGGATAGGAGTAATTTCCCCCGTCGCCCGAGGTAATCCCCGCAAACTTCTGCGGACATATCGTATTCGAGTCGGCAGGATTAATTTCGTTTCCGGCCCCGTTGACTTCGCCAAAGAAGCGATTCGAGGGACCGCTGAACCCACACTTCTTGCTGATGATCGATACGTTCTTCTTCTTGTTATAAGTTATCTGGTTATCCGACAGATTCGCGATTGCGGAATTCGTTACGAGTAACCCACCGCTTTCGTTGCTGCTTACCTGGGTTTCTTTCATGTTTAACCTCGAAAAATTCTTCAGAGTTACTCCCGTCCCCTGGTTGTTTGATATACTACTGGATATCACGTTAAACTTTGCGGTTTCTTTTGCCAATAGAGCGTTAGTTTCGCAACCGGTCACCTCCGCGTCAGCGACGGTAATATTTGTACTGTTACTGGCGAGAAGCCCCGTCTTTGCGGAGGTTATGCTACTACCGGATACTATTACTTCCGAGTTGTCAAACCCGGCAACTCCAACACCTGAGTTTCCCACTTCAGTTTCTCTTGTCTTTAAATACGAGGAATCCCTCGCTGTCAAACCACTTTGAAAGTTACTAACCCGGGAATTCGTCATAGTGAGCCGTGAATCGCCCGTTACGGTTATCCCGCTTTTCGGGCGTTTTCCCTCTCCGGTGACTGTTATATTGGATATCTCCACCCTCGCGGAAGATGGTCCGACGACGATAGCGGGAGTGCTCGGATCGGAAGGGATTATTCTCACCCAGCGCGAATTTGCTCCGACTATGGAGACGTCCCGGTCTATCCTCAGGTCCTCAGTGTAATTGCCATTTTGGACTTTAATACTGTCTCCCCGGCTGGAGTTTTTTATCGCTTCTCCGATGGAACTGTAGTCACAGCCGATCTTGCAAACCTGAAGAGTAGAACCGGTAACGGAAAAGCTCAAGCTTAGGGTGATAAACAGGATGAAGACTGGAATAGTCGGTCCCAATTTGCTTATCCTCTTCACGTTTACCTCCCTGGAGAAGTTTCTTAGAGTATACTCGATATTTCCTTTTAAGCCAAACTATTGAACCGATAAGGGAATCACTTCCGCTGTTTAGTCCCGTTTGTTATTTCGACTCATTTCTTTCACCAACAGTAGATTTAGCTATCTGGCCCGAATAATTGCTCCCTGCCCCTTACCTGGCTGCCGGGATTACCTCTACTATTAAGTTTAAAAGGTTAAATTAGTTGCCAGGTAAGGGGCAGGGAGCTCGTAGAAAACAATAACGTTAACCTTCTTGAATTAAGCTCCGCCTTCATACGACGGTGAAAGGTTTGAGTACGAATAAGCGTGGGACCGGCCTCCTTTCGGAGGCTGACTATTTTACCATTGTGAAGCTGATCGAACACCAGTGTCCGGCCGATAGGCTTTCCCTTAAAGCTGTGGGGGGTCGGGAATCTTGGGACCTAGCAGGGAGTAATTAATTTCCTCTTCTGGAAGAAGCCTTTGGGCTACGCTCTGGATATCGTTCCGGCTCACGTTTTCGATTTTTTCGACGACTTCTCCCACCGAGAGAAAGTCGTTATCGTGGAGTGCCGTAATGCCGAGTCGGCTCATTAGTGCCCGGTTGTTTTCGAGGCCCAGCACAAGGTTGCCCTTGGTCTTCTTCTTGGCAAGCTCCAGTTCTTCTTCCGACACCTGTTCCGCTTTAATTCGTTCGAATTCCTTCAGCACGAGATTGAGAAAACGGTCGAGGTTTTGAGGCGCAATCGCCCCGTAGACGAAGAAAAGTCCGGTATCGAAATAGTACTGGGTGCTGCTGGTAACCTGGTAGGCCAGGCCTCGGTCCTTCCTGATTTTCCTGAACAAACGAGAACTCATGCCCTGGCCTAATATTACGTTGAGCATCTCCAGCGGGAACCTGTCCTCGTCCTTTTTCGCCAGCCCCTCGGTTCCTATCACACAGTGAAGTTGATTTATATCACGCCAGTCATGTTTGTGTCTAATGTCCGGCTGGCCCGAATTACCCTCGCGACTGTTAGCCGGGTTGCCCCCGTTTCCTTGATCGGAAAGAGGAATCAATCCTTCAATAGATCCGGAGGAAGTTTCGATAAGGTTGTCCATGGTCAGATTTCCGGCGGCAGTTATCATTATTTCGTCTGCCTTCTGGAGCGAGGTAAATCGATCGAGAACTTCCTCCCGGGTTAGCCGGCTTAGGGTATCTTCAAGTCCTCGGACGGGCAAAGAAAGTCCCGAGCTGTCGCCCCAGATGGTTTCCTCGAGCAATCTTATGGCTTCCGATTGGTGATCGTCGTGGGATGATCGAATTTCTTCCAGAACTACGTCCTTCTCCAGTTCTAAGTCCTCCTCTCTAAATAGGGGATTAAAGGCGAGGTCGGTGAGGATGTCTATTCCTCTGGAAAGAGATTCGGGCAGAAGCCTCAGCGATAAGAGGAGAAATTCCCTGCCGGTACTGCCGTTTATGTGTCCACCCAGGCGATCGACGTCACTGGTGATCTGATAGGACGTCCTGTTCTCCGTCCCTCGAAATAGGAGGTGTTCTATTAAATGGGTGATACCGCTGCTGGTTCTGGTTTCGTCCCGGCTGCCCGATTTGAACCAGAGTCCAATAGAAATAGACTTGGACCCTGGTTCCTCTTGACCGATTATTTCGATACCGCCATCGAGTTTCTTTCGGTAGCAGCCGGGAAATAGTTCCATGTTAACGGACCTTATCTAGTTTTTCTCGATTAACCTGAATTGATACCTGTCTTTTTCGTCTATATTTATTAGCTCGACTTTGACCTTGTCTCCGGGTTCCACGACGTCCTGGACGTTCTTTACGTAGTCGCGGGACAGTTCGGAGATGTGAATTAGTCCGGTTTCTCCGCCGGGCGTTTCGATGAATGCCCCGAAGTCGGCCGTCTTCGTTATTTCCGCATCAGTCACGTCGCCGACTTCCAGATCGTCCGCGGGTTCCTCGACTCGTTTTAAGTCAAGCCTTCCCTGATCATCGTGCCCGATTACCTTGACGCGCATCTCCTCGCCGACGTCAGTTATGTCCTTTACGTTATCCACGTAACCGTCCTCGAGCTTGGAGATATGGACCAATCCTTCTGATTTATTGGGTAGCTGGACGAAGGCTCCGAAGTCTTCGACCCTTACAACTTCGCCGACGAATTCCTCGCCGGGTTCTACTTCGCGGGTCATGTCTTCGATCAACTGCTTTGCCTTTTCGACTCCTTCCCTGTCAACTCCGGACAACTTTATAGTTCCGTCGTCGTCTATGTCGATTTCCGTCTCCGTCTCTTCAGTGAGGTCTCTAATCGTCCTGCCGCCCGGACCTATTACCGTGCCTATCTCGTCCTCGTCGATCTGGAATACTTCCATTACCGGGGCGTGCTTGGATACCTCTCCGCGAGGCTGGGAAATTACAGCGTCCATCTTGTCCAGAACTTCCAGCCTGGCTTCGTAGGCGCGATCCATAGCCTCTCTCATGATCTCTTCCGAAATACCACCTACCTTGACGTCCATCTGAAAAGCCGTTACGCCGTCTCTGGTACCCGTCACTTTGAAGTCCATATCACCAAAGTGATCTTCCTGGCCCATGATATCCGACAGGATCTCGTATTCACCGTCTTCTTCCATAAGTCCGATTCCGATACCGGCTACCGGTTTTTCGATCGGAACGCCGGAATCCATCAACGCGAGGGACCCACTGCAGACTGTGGCCATGGAAGAGGAACCGTTCGATTCCAGGACCTCCGAGACCACTCTTATGATGTACGGGAATTCCTCTTCGTCCGGAAGTACCGGGCTCAGAGCTGTTTCAGCCAGATTACCGTGACCCTTTTCCCTTCGACCGGGCCCACCCATGTATCCTGCTTCTCCAACGGAATATGGCGGGAAATTGTAGTGGAGCATAAATCTCTTGCTTCCCTCTACTACCATTCCGTCAATCCGTTGCTCGTCCTGTTTCGTCGTACCAAGGGTTGCTGTCCCCAGGCTCTGAGTTTCGCCCCTGGTGAACAAACTCGAGCCGTGTGCTCTATCCAGCAGTCCTACTTCCACGCTGATCGGACGTATTTCGTCCGGATTTCGCCCGTCTATCCTGACCCCTTCTTTGACCGTCTTTCGGCGAACGAATTTCTTGTATTCTTTGTCGACGGTATCTTCGATCTTACTTATTTTAGCTTCTTCCTTCTCATCGTCTTCCAGAATTTCTTCAACTATTTTTTCCTTGATTTCGTTTACTCGTTCCTCTCTGGCCAGCTTAGCCTCGATGCCCACCAATCCGGGCAGGTGTTCTTTGGCCTTTTTGGCGGTTTCCTTCTCCAGTTCGTCTCTTTCTTCGCCTTCGGACGTCCTTACCGCGGTTTCTTTTTCCGTAAACTGTAATTGAAACTCAACCAGTTGCTTTATCCTCTCGTGGGCGAAGTTGACTGCCTCAATTACGTCTTCCTCGGCCACTTCTTCCATTCCGCCTTCTACCATCGTAACGGCTTCGCTTGTTCCGGCAACGGTAATTTCCATTTCGCTTTCTTCCTTCTGTTCGGCCGTCGGGTTGAGGACGAACTCTCCATCAACTCGGCCTACCTCTACACCCGCTATGGGCCCCTGAAAGGGCATGTCAGACAGCGTAAGGGCTGCTGAAGCGCCGATCATGCCCGCTATTCCGGGCGAGTAATCCTCGCTTGCGGATAGGACTGTCACGACGATATGCAGTTCGTCCATGAATTCGTCCGGGAAAAGAGGCCTGATCGGTCGGTCTATCATTCGAGCGTTCAATACTGCCTTGTCGGACGGCCTGCCTTCCCGTTTGATGAACCCTCCCGGAATCTTACCTCCGGCGTAGAACTTTTCTTCGTAGTCGACCCGGAGAGGGAAATACGGCTTGTCGCTTTCTCCTCCGGAAGTGGCCGTGACGAGCACCTTAGTGTCGCCAAGACTTGATACAACTGAACCGTCGGCCTGTCGGGCCATCTTACCAGTTTCAAGATTAAATTTGCTTTCGTCTATTTCTGTTTCCAGCTGTTTATACATTTTTACACCTCAAAGCGCTAATTACTTTCTAAATTTTTTCTCATTCTAATATTTAATTCTTCTTTCAGTTTATCGTAAGTTTCCGGTTCTTCATTTTCTAAATACTCCAGAAAACTTTTCCTCTTTCCTACCATTTGCAATAACCCTCTTCGCGAATGATGGTCCGAAGGGTGTTCTCTTAAATGTTCCGTTAGATCGTTGATTTTTTTGGTCAATATTGCTACCTGTACAGGTGCAGAACCCGTGTCTTCCGAATGTTTGCCGTACTTTTCGATTAACTCTTGTTTTTCTTCTTTCGTGATTGACATAAAGTTATCACTCCTATCCCCTGACCCCCAGGGCGTCTGCTCCGGGAGACGGTTGTTTTTTGATTAAAGTTCTTTTCTGATTTGACCGTATTTTTTACCGATTTGTCTAACCTTTTTCATTACTTTTTCTTCGTCTATACCCTCTATACTTCCATCTTCCATAACCATATTTCCGTCCACCATCATCATATCGACGTCGCTACTTTTCCCGGAGTATACAAGGTTAGAAACAGTATTGTACTCCGGAGTCCAGTGAACTCCCTTCCTGGTTAAGCCGATTAGATCGGCTTTGTTGCCTTCCTGAATTCTGCCAATATTGGATAAGCCTAACTGGTCAACCGCTCCTGCAGTGGCGAGGGAAAGCGTATCTTCAGCACTTAAAGCCGTTGGGTCGTTTGAGTTTAATTTCGCCAGAAAAGCTGCCTGTCTCATTTCTCCGAAAGCGTCCAGGTCGTTGTTGGAACCGGGACCGTCGGTCCCCAGGAGTACCTCTACACCCTGATTCCGAAGCTCTTTTATTGGGGCGGCACCTGAGGAGAGCTTCATATTACTCGAAGGATTGTGGGCCACCACAACATCCTTTTCTCCGAGTATATCCATGTCCTTGCTGTTTAAGTGCACGCAATGGGCGGCCAGTAATTCGTTTTCCAGAACCCCAAGACTTTCGAGACGCTCCACCGGAGAAATTCCAAACTTCTCGAGGGAATCCTCGACTTCCTTTTTCGTCTCGGATACGTGAGTATGGATCGGGATGTCCTTCCCTTCGGCCATTTTTGAGACTTCTTTTAGGACGTCGTCCCCGCAGGTGTAGGGAGCGTGCGGGCTCAGAGCGACTCTTATCCTGCCATTTGCTTTACCGTCCCATTCATCGGCAAGTTCTAGCCCTGTCTGTAATTCTTCGCTTCCTTTCTGGTCCAGTTCTTCCGCTATTAGCCCGTAAGATATGAGGCCCCGAATTCCTGTCTCCTCGATTGCCCTGGCCGTCTGATCCATGTAAAAATACATATCGGCTATCGCCGTCGTTCCGGAATGGATTGCTTCAACTATTGCAAGTAAAGAGCCCCAGTAAACTTCTTCGGGAGTCAGGTTTTCTTCCGCGGGCCAGATCCATTCGTTCAGCCACCTATCCAGCTCTATATCGTCGGCGTAGCCACGAAAGATCGTCATTCCAAGGTGGCTATGCGCGTTAACGAATCCGGGTAACAGTAGCATTCCGTTTCCCTCGATCGTCCTGTCAGCGGAAATAGAATCGCCTCCGGGACTTTCTGGAATGACCTTTTCTATTCTGTCGTCTCGAACTAGCACCGACCCACCTTCAATAGGGGATGATCTGGTGGAAGTTAGGATATCAAAATTTTCCAGATGGATTTTCATAAATAATGGAGGGATTTACAGAATATTTCCTTCCCTGATATTCCTTTTAGCAATTAAAATTTATTAAGCTTTCTATCTGCCAGTAATCACACAACTACAGAACGATTATACGCCATACCTACACGATCTGCAATTGTTGGGACATCAACGGCGCGAACCACCGGAATACAAGGATTCGACTCCCTGATAACGATCATTCAAATGGGGAAATATGTCCGTTAGAGATAGCCCAGGCTCTCCATCCTTTCCGTTATCTCCTTGTTATCTTCGGTGGTCACCGGTTCCTTGTAGAAATCGTCCGGCTCGTAAAATTCAGGGTCCGCCGGGGATATCTCGCCGATAACCTCTCCGTCCAGTTGCCTTGGTATTTTGTAGGAACCGAGATTTAGAATTGTCGGAGCAAGGTCCATTATCGACGCGTCCCTTTCTTCCTTCTCCACCCCTTGACCGTAAGCCATAAGAATCCCGTCTCTCCGGTGGTGACCCGGGTGCAACTTCTTACTAAAGACTCTGGAGTTGAAGAACATTATCGCCCCGTAACCGACGACGGAACCATAGCAGGAACTTCCTTCTAGCGAGTTAAATAGAATATCCGGCGCCTCATCTAGATACGGTCCGGAATATAGGTCCTCCTTTGGCTTGACCCACTCGGCCAGTTTCTTCTCCGTTGACGGCACTCTTATCTTAGAAAGTTTTTCCATGATTTCTCTCCTGATTCTCTCGTAATCATCCCCTCTAACGGGGCCGGACTTCTCCCGATCCTCCAGATTTAACCGTATATGGCCGATATGAGATCGCGAGTACGCCATAGTTCTTCTCCAGTCTACGTCTTTTGAGGACAGAAAGAGGAAATTAAGGGCATCGTTCGTAGAGAGACCCGTAATCGGGTTGTCAACTATACCGAGCTTTTTTGCAAATGGATAGATTATTTCACCTATCGGCTGGGTGTTCTGTTCGGTGAAGCCGAGTTTCGCGAGCCTCCGTTTTATCCTCGTTCCCGGGCTCCGGTTCAGGTTTAAGTACCCCTCGCTCTCAAGCCAGGTATTGATGTTGAAAGTCTTTTCAACGGGCCCAAAGCCGTGGTCGGAGAGGATTATAAATACGGAATCGTCCGGAGCCATATCGATCAAATTTCCTACCTCACGATCTACCTCCTTAAAAACCTCCAGTCTGGGGTCCCAGTCCTTGGTAACTTTGTCCCACAGGAAGTGTTGTACTTGATCAGTAGCAAAGAAGTGGGTCATGATGACTTCGTCCGTCATCCCTTTGATTTTCTCCCGATAGAGGTATCTGGTAGCTTTACTTCTGTCCCTGATTGCTTTCTTCAATTCGGAGACCCATTCCCGCGGGTCCTTTCCCTTCATGTATGGTTCCGGCAGGAATTTATAATCTGGTACCGCGTCCGTTAGTTCGGAAAGGAGGTCCTCGGGATATGAACGGTTTTTAGCTGCCGAAGGAGTCAGGAATCCTGGTATCACGAAACCATTTACTTCCTCGGGCGGGTAAGTTACCGGAACGGATAGAAGTCCTACTCCTCCTCCCTGGGAGCTTATCTGTTTCCAGATGGTTTTCGTCTTTATCGAACTTCCGTTGATTACCTTACCCTTGTAAGAATCGCTGAGGTCCAGCCAGGTATAGATACCGTGTTTGCCGGGATTTACACCCGTGTGAAATGACGACCAGGCCGGGCCAGTTAGCGGTGGAAACGTACTTTCCAGGTTACCGGATAGACCCTGCCTTCTGATCTTGCCCAGGTTCTTCAGATGGCCGTCGTCTATCCATTTATTTATTAAATTCGGACTTGCTCCGTCTAAAGCTATTAAAAATGTGGTCATTCTTCCTCCTGATCAAAGCTCTTTATTCTTAATTCCAGAAGGTAAAAAACGAAAATCATCATAAATAACCGAGGTTCTCCAACTTCCCCCGAGAATCATCTAATTCGGCCTCGACTTCCCTGCTCTTGTAAAAATCAGCTGGCCTGTGATAGGTCGGTTCGTCCGGAGCTATCTCCCTAATTACTTCCCCGTCCATCTGTTCCGGAATGGGATAATTAAAGAGGTTCAGTAAAGTCGGTGCGATATCTACAATATCAGCATTCCTCTTCCCGACCTGAACTGAAGGCCCCGAAGCCATTAGTATTCCGTTTCTTCTGTGGTGTCCGGGGTCGGTTGATGGATTGAGGCTGAAAACGTTTTTTGACATAAACATAACCCCGCCATAACCTAAAACCCTATTCGGCAAAGGATCAAATAAAATGTCCGGTGCCTGATTAAGGAATGGCCCTGAGTAAACCTTCTCTCTGGGTTGAACCCACCTTGATAGCTTTCCCCCTCCTTCTGGCAGCTTAACTTCCCGGAGAGCGTTGAGAATTTCTTCACGGACTGCCTTATAATTTTCTTTTTCAACCATACCCTGTTCTTCTCTTCCTTTCCGGTTAATTCTCACGTGACCTACGTCGGATCGGGAATAAGCAATGGTATTGTTCCACTCTATATCTTTATGGGACAAAAAAAGAGCGCTCAACCTCTCGTCCGTCAAAGGAGCGGTTGTAAAATTATCGATAAGGTTGAGTTTTTCTGCCAGAGGATAAAGCCTGTCTCCTAAGGGTTTAAGATTGTCCTGGGTTAGTCCAATTTCAGCAAACTTTTTCTTGGCCACAGAGGCGAAATTGTTTTTAAATTTTATAAGCTTTTTTTCTTGCAACCAGTTATTTACGTTAAAAACATTTTCTACCGAGCCAAAGCCATGGTCGGACGTAACTAGAAAGGTGGTGTCGTCAGGAGCAAGCTCCATAATCTTGCCTATTTGCCTGTCTGTCTCTTTGAAGACTTCCAATCTAGGGTCCCGATCGTCCTCTTTACGGTTCCACAATTTGTGCTGTACGTGGTCAGTAGAGAAGAAATGCACCGTAAAAGTCGAGGCCTCTTCTTTGCTAAGATATTTCTTGTAAAGAAATCTTGCGGCTTTGCCTCTCATACGGATTGTCCTGTTCAGGCCATCTACCCAGTCCCCCGGCTCCTGATTCGGAGCAAAAAAGGGGGGATGGTGTCGGAAATTTGGGATTTCCCTGAAGAGGGAATTTGTTACCTGATCCGGATACCCCGAACCTTTTTCGTTAGAAGGAGTCATAAAACCAGGAACCACAAAACCAGCTATCTTCTCGGGCGGGTAAGTGACCGGAAGAGATAAAAGTCCCACTTTACACCCGTGACGGTTAAGCCAGTTCCACACTGTATTTGTCTTAATTGATCTGCTGCTAATGACTTTCCCCCGATATGATTCTGAAAGGTCAAGCCAGTTAAAAACACCGTGCTTCCCTGGATTTACTCCGGTCTGAAACGAAGACCAGGCGGGGCCGGTCAGAGGAGGAAAGGTGCTTTCCAGTTTTCCCGATAGGCCCCCGTCTTTTATTTTCTTTAAGTTTGGAAGGTGACCTTCTTCCATCCACTCATTAACGAGGGCCGGGCTTGCCCCGTCAATTCCAAATATAAAAGTATTCATTTTATATCGTCGAAGTCACGTGCTCTGTCAGGACGTCTTAGCCAAACTACGTTGAAATAATTAATTGCATGGTGCACCAAAAACTTGGCTAAACCCCAGCTAGCGAGACGACGTACCGAAGTCTTAACAGTTAGATTCTTGTTGTAAACTATTTTTCCCTCACTTTTAACCCGTTGAGAGAGATCAACATCTTCCGCTGATTTTATTTCGCTGTCGAACCCTCTCGTATGATCAAAGGCTTCTTTGGAGACGGCCATGTTGAAACCAATAAGGAGGGGTTTACCTACTAAACTATTAAACCGGAGAAATCCTGAAAAACCGTATTTAGCCAGTAAATTTTGAAAAACAGAAGAGTCGTAAAAGGTACAGGAGCCGTATGTTCCTACGACATCTGGATCCTGAAATGTATTATTGATTTTTTTCAACCAATTTGGAGGCAAAATAGTGTCTGCATCAGTTGAGGCGATAATTGGATAGCGGGCTGCCTTGAATCCTGTTTGGCGAGCTTGACTTACGCCTTCTTTTGTCTCAGTAATAACCTTTGTATCATAGCTTTCAGCTATTTCCTTGGTGTTATCATCACTGTTATTATCGACGACTATGGTTTCGTATTCCTCTTCGTAATCTTGTCCCTTAAGACTATCTAGAGGTTTCTCAATCCAGTCTTCCTCGTTGTAGGCGGGTATCACTACCGAGATCTTATTAGTTGTTTTCATCGTCTTTCCATTATAGTAGACGGGCTTTGCCCGTGAAAGGGCAATAAAAAGCGAGAGTTGAGATATTCCAGCCTTCTTACGAGTCTCCCGATATCCCAAGTGTAAGTCCCACCACCAGAAGCAGACTGCCCCCGAAGAACAGGACAGCGAAAATCCCGAAATGGTCCGCCAGCAGTCCAAACGTGGGGGCGATAACAATTCCGAAGATCGACCTCAACTGGGAGTGAACTGAGAGAACCGTCGCTCGCTCCTTGCTCTGGATCCTCGTACCGAGAAATCCAACAACCATTGGCTTCCTTAGATTGTAGAGGGTGTAAAAAAGTAGAAAAGAGATCGCCGGTATCAGTAAGGAATCAACCAGTACGCCCACGCCGGCGGTGAAAAACAGCAAAACGTCGGCCCAGAGCAGCCTATTGAGAGACCTGGCCACGCTTCCAACACGTTCCATCAAATCAGAGGACTTCCTCGAGGAGACGAAACTATTCAGGTAGATAAAGAAGTAGACTATCCCCACCAGGATGGAGGTTCTACTCTGCCCATCCTCTACGGCCAATAGAACCGGCAAGGCCAGTGCCTGTGTTTTGATAATCGGCTGGAGGTAATCCTTGCCGATCTTGAACAGCGAGTCGAATATCGACGCATTGACGAGGACTTTACCCATCTCCTGGGTAGAAAGTATTGAACCAAAGCTTGATTTGAACTGATCCAGCAACTCTCGAAGGGAAATCACGTTGCTTGTTATTTTACCGTCCAGTTCTTTCGGATAGGTGAGCATCAGTAACAAGTCGAGGCTGTAAGGCAGCAACGTGGCGAGAAAGACCACATTGTAGTTCCCCCGGTAAAACACGATAAGAGCGGCCAGAAGCGCGGAAAGGGCGGAACCTAGCCGGGAAGCGGATCTGGTCTTTCCGTAATACCTGACCTGTCGGTCTCTCATTCCCTTGATATCAAGGTACTCCATGATCATCGATTTATGGGTGCCCGACCGGAAGGCTTCGCCACTGGAAAACAGGATTATCGCCGGAATAAATAGGAGAAAACCGGAAAAGAAATAGAACACCAGGAAGGAAAGGATATACGAACTGAAGGAGAATACCATGGCCCTTCTTCTCCCCGTGAGGTCGGCTATAGCACCGGATGGAATCTCAAACAGATTGACGAATACTTCTCTTATAGCTATTAGGACCCCAATTTGGAAGAAAGATAGGCCGGTCTCGAGGAAGAAGAGATATAAGAACGGCTCAAAAAACCGGAGGTTTTTCAGAAAGCCGTAGGCTGAAAATTTGAGCAGCATTTTACGTTCTTTATCCATCAAGATTTGTCCTTTTTGGAATCTTTTAGGCTAGCTGTCTTTGGGCATCTTACACAAATTAGGATTGATGTCCGTAATTTTCAACATACATCGTAATAAGCCGTTTCTGAAGTCGGGTATTCCTGTTAATTAAACAGACTAATTTGACGAGTTCTCGGAATTATCTAGACTAAGAGGAAGTTCAGCCCAGACGGAGATGATTCAAGACAGTAATCAAGGACGGCGTAGCTGCAGAAGGCATGACCGAACTTTCGGGAGGTGTCTTTCTAGTTGCACTTGCATTACAACTTGGGGCTTCCAACCTGGTAGTCGGGCTAATGGCTGCTATCCCTACACTGGGTAATCTTTTCAGATTCCGGCAATTTTTCTTGTAAAAAAAGTTCGAAACCGAAGATTAATAGCAGTATTTACCGCCTTAACAAGTCGAATATGTGGCTTGGTATAGCTGCTGTCCCTTTCTTCGATCGGCGGTATGCGGTACATGACTCAACTCTTACTAGTTTTTGACTTAACCCTGTAGGCTTAAACTGCGGTATAACCCCCATCGACCAACAGGTTGGCTCCAGTAATGAAACTGGCATCATCCGAAGCGAGCTGAAAGGTACCATCTCCCAGCAGCTCGAGCTCCCATGCTCGAGCGATAGGTCAAAAAGGGGACTTTCGGGCGGGCGTGGGAGCCCGCCCTGCTTGTGTTTGTTGGAATGGTTCAAGAGCCTACTTATAATGGAAATGATTTTTGGTCAAAGGAGAAAGATTTGAGACGGACAATTCCTTCCCTTTGAGATGGTCTGGAGAAATCACCCCCGTCAATTTGCTCCTCCCGACTCCTCCTGTACAAGGATCGACCTTGCCGCCTTCAACTCACCTTCGTCCCCTATCATATAAAGGTCATCTTCCATTTGTAAGTTAAGTTCCGGCGTAGGTCTGATGATCTCACCTTTCCTCTCTATGACAATTATC
>JAGXKX010000125.1 GCA_018335015.1 Candidatus Bipolaricaulota bacterium | reverse complement strand
TTTTACAAGGGAACAGAATTGGTAGACATGGTCGAGTGCCTGGCAGGTATCCGGGCAAAGCAGGCGCACGCCACCGAGGAGGTGCCGCCGGAGGACATCTACGTCAATGTCCAGCCGCTATCCGGAACGCCGGCAAACCTGGCCGTCTACGATAGCTTCGTCGAGCCGGGCGGCACGGTCATGGGGCTTGCACTTGACGAGGGAGGTCACCTTTCCCACGGTAGCGAGTTTAACTTGACCGGTAAGCGCTACAACATAGTTTCATATTCGACGGATCCACATACGGGTAAGCTGGACTACGACCAGATTCGAGACCTTGCTCACGAGCACGAGCCCGAAATGATAATTGCCGGTTATACTTCCTTCTCCTGGGCGCCGGATTGGGATAAGTTTAGCAAAATAGCTGACGAGGTCGGGGCGGTGCTGCTCGCGGATATTGCCCATGTTGCTGGGATGTCAATCGCCGGTGCCTACCCGAGTCCGATTGGCAAGGCAGACGTAGTAATGCATACGACGCACAAGACGCTCGCCGGACCGAGAGGAGCCGTGGTTTTAACTACGGATAAAGACAAGATGGACGTACTGGACGAGGCGATCTTCCCGGGTGCTCAGGGTGGACCGCACCCGAACAAGTTTGCCGCGATGGCAGTAGCTTTCAAGATAGCTCAGACGGAGAGTTACCAGGAACTCCAGCACCAGATGGTCAAGAACGCCAAAGTTCTCGCGGAAGAGCTAAAACAGAGAGGTTTGACGCTGGCCTACGGCGGTACCGATACCCACTTGCTGGTAATTAACCTCAAGGAACTGGAGCAGGATCTCGACTTCAAACCGATGGGCGAAATCGCCTCCCGAATACTCGACGAAGCGAGGATAGTGACCAACAAAAACACGATACCGGGAGACGAAAGCGCCGCGGAGGCCCACGGGTTGAGGTTGGGGACGCCCTGGATTACCCAGAGGGGAATGAAGGAGCCCGAGATGCGAAAAATAGCCGATATCGTCTCGGACGTCCTTCACGGGATGAAGTCCTTCCACTGTATCGGTCAGACCTGCCCGCTCTCCCGTGGTAAGATAGACCTGGATCTCATGCTGGAAGCAAGGGAAAGGGTGGCGAACCTTCTGGAAGGCTTCCCGCCCTACCCGAACCGGGAAGAGAAGTACCCGGAGTACCACCCGGTGGAAGGCGCCGAAATCGGTGAAGAATTAGAAGCCGCCGGAGTGGTTGACCCGGCATGGCCCCGTGCCGGGCTGATCGAGGTGAAAGGTCACAGGCCGACCGCCTTCCTGGAACAGCTAACTTCCAGGGACGTACTGGACCTGGAGAACGGTAAGGGCAAAAGCGCCGTACTGCTCGACGAAAACGGAGACGTCCTGGACAGGGTAGAAGTGATAAAAGAGGAGAAGGAGGACCAGGTAAGCTACCTGGTTATTACTTCGCCCGAGAGAAAAAACCGCGTTATCAGCTGGTTCAGAGGGATTTCCGACGGATACATTACCTTCGATAAACGAGATTACATGAGGAAAGTTGAAGGACCTGTCAAGGTCTACGATCTGGGAAACTTAGAGGTGAAAGGGGAGAACTTGGCAGTCCATGGTCCAGTTGATGCCGAGAGTTTCTTCGAGTCCCTAGACGGCGTGGAAGAGATCAGTTCGGGTGCCCTAACTTCTGTCCGGGTAAACGGAGTAGACCTGACTGGTTATCGATCCGAGGTCGATCCCGAGGACCTCTTCTTCTGGACTAAACCCGATTCTCTGGCGACCCTCTCCGAGGAACTCGAACTGAAGGGCGACGGCTACCGGGACTATTTTGGTATGCCGGGTCCGGAGCTTTTCCGGGAAAAGAATAGCCTGATAGACCTTAGCCGCCCTTACTTCGTCGGCCAGAGGGACCTGGAAGAAGAGCTGGACAGCTCGGAGTTTCCGGAATCCGTCGACCAAATCTTCACCTACGAGGCAAAAGAATACGACGAGGCCGAAAAGTCCACGCCTCTTCTGGACAAGCATAAAGAGCTAGGCGCTAAGGTAGCTCCGTTCGTCGGCTGGGAGATGCCGTTCTGGTACTCCACAATTCAGGAGGAACACGAGGCAGTCAGAGAAGCCGCTGGACTGTTTGACGTAGGGCATATGGCGGTATTCGAAGTTAAAGGAGAAGAGGCGACTCATTTCCTTGACTGTGTTTGCTCGAACTACATTCGCTGGATGAAGGACAAAGAAGCACAGTATAATTACTTCCTGGATCCGGAAGGACGGGTTATAGACGACGCGATGGTCTACCGGATAACCGAAGAAAGATACATAATAGTCGCCAATGCGGTCAACGAGGATAAGGACTGGCAGTGGTTGAACGCCGTTCAATCCGGTGAATACGTGCTGGATCCGGACAGACCCTGGGTCAAACCGAGTAAGATGCCTCAATTAACCGATCTGAAGTCGAAGGAAGCCGGGGAAAGAGCTATGCGGGATCTGGCGCTTCAGGGACCGAATTCGATGAGGATCCTGAAAGAACTGACCTCGGAAGAGGAAGCCCACGAACTGGATAAAATGAACCGGAACGATCTTGACTTCTACGATCTGAACGGTGCCGAAACGATGGTCGCCAGGACCGGTTACACAGGCGAGGAAATCGGTTACGAACTTCTGGTTCATCCCGGCGACGCCCCCCGGCTCTGGGACGATCTGCTGGAAAAGGGCGAGAAGCACGGGATTAAGCCGGCAGGACTGGGAGCCCGTGATTCGACGAGAATAGAGGCCGGGTTGCCGCTTTACGGCCACGAGCTCAGTGGCGAGGACGAAATACTTCCCACTGTAGCAGGATTTGGTGCTTACGTCAAGTTTCACAAACCGTTCTTCATCGGGCGAGATAGATATAAACAGAAGGCCAAATCGTTCCTCCACGTGGATAACAAGATCATCAGGTTTGAAGTAGGTGAGGGAGCGAGGGTGATAAGAGAGGATAGCCCTGTCTTTGATGAGAGGGGTAAATATCTGGGCTACGTCACCAGCTGTGCTAAGATCGGTGGCGGCCAGGTCGGGATGGCTTACGTGAAGAAAGGCAGAAGGACGGAGGAAGGTAAAAAGGTTCTGATCGTCCCGTCTTTCGCGGGTGAAGAAAGCACGGAGATAGAAATTGGTCCCGGAGGAAGGATGCCGGCCTCTTACGAAGCGGAAATCCTGTCAAGATTCCCCGAGGAGGAAAAAGGCGTGCCTGGTATGGAGAGCAACGAATGAGGGGAGTTGAAAGGCAGTAGAGAAATAGATAAACTTAATCGAAGTTGCGAAGGTGGCGGAATCGGCAGACGCGCTAGGTTTAGGACCTAGTGGGCTATTGCCCGTGTGGGTTCAAGTCCCACCCTTCGCACCAGTTTTTTACCTTCCTTTCTCCTCGTACATCTTTCTGTCGGCTTCCTTTAGGGACTCATCTATACCCCGCCCCTGTTCGGGACCCCAGTGGGATAATCCGATAGCCAGTGTCAGCTGGAAGTCTATTATATCCGTTTCCTCGTTCCAATTATTGACCTCTTTCCTCAGCCTATCGACGGTAGTATTTGCCTCACCGTTGGTCTCCGGCATCATGACCATGAACTCGTCTCCTCCATACCTAACGACGGTATCGGCTTCTCTTACGTTTTCAGTGAGCGGATTGGCGATCTCTTTCAGCACCGCGTCGCCCGTTTGGTGGGAGTAGGTATCGTTTACCTCCTTGAAACTGTTTACGTCGATCAT
>JAGXKX010000124.1 GCA_018335015.1 Candidatus Bipolaricaulota bacterium | reverse complement strand
CCTCCTTGGATAATCGTATTTTAACAAATTTGAGCGGTTCTACCAAATTCGATCCCTGACGGAGAGGTTTTCTCGTACTGGTAGGTTACTAGCAACCGGATTACACTTTAGCGTCAGGCGGGGCAAGTTAACAGGACAAAATGTGATGAATCCTCGACAGATACGGATAAAACCCGCTTCCCGATATCTGATACGTTTAATCGTTACCTGATGACCAGACGCTTTCCGCCAGGGCCACGATCTCACGGTCGTCTTCACGAACGATCCTGTGGAGAATCGTGCGGTCCAACTCGCTCCGCTCGACTACCAGTCCGTCCCCGCAGCTCAGCTCGGCCCGGTACTTGACCTCGAAGTTGTCCAGCTTCCGGGAGGTCAGGAAGTCGAGCGGCAAAGAATCCAGAATCCACCTCAGGTACTGGACGTTGTTGGCATGTGAGTTCACGTCCAGGTCCGAAGGCCGTACGGCCGCCGAGTGCTGGTGTTCGTAAGTACTCAACTCTCGTACCCTGGAGTTGATATCCGTCGAGGGATCTTTCAGGAAGGGAAACTCGAACTTTTCGCTCAACTCGTCAAGCCTGCGGGGCCGGCGGGTCTCCGTATCCAGACAGGTCCAGGTGGACCGGACTTCCAGAATTGGGTCAGAGGAGATGTTTTCTATGAGGAAATCTCGGTAGAAATAGAGGCGGGTCATACCCGGAAGGCGCGTCTTGATCGTAATTTTATCCCCGTAGGTCGGCCTGCATTTCAGGTCGATCGACTCACGGGAAAGCGCGAACATCAGGTTATTCCTTTTCAGCCTCGAATACCCGACCCCCATCGCCTCGGCGTGCTTCCAGGCCGTCTCCTGGGACAACCCGATTAGATCGGGGACCCTGGCCTGGCCTCCGGGGCCCAGGTGGCGAAACTCGATCCTGTATTCCTCCTCCCATTCCAGGGGGACGGTTTCGTCCGAGGCTTCTTTGTTCATGACTACCTCCGCAATTACGGATTAGTTGTTAAAACTTCCTCTATTCAGCCGACTATTGTGTTCGATAGACTCGCCCTTTGCTTCTTAGTTAAAAAGTGCAAATGTTCCGCAACGACCTGATGGGTTGGTGTAATAGACGGAACCCGCAATATTCTTCAAACCAGCGTGAAAGTCACCAAATCGACACCAGCTACGATTCGTTGATTATAGTTTACCGCCGGGTTGCTGGCAAACCTTTTTCAGGGCTATTTGAGACCGGTACTTCAAACCTTCCAACCTGCAACCTTTTTACGAGCCAGAAGGCTAGAAGAATTAGAGGGTGGGAGCTCGAGCTGCTGGGAGATGGAACTTTCAGTTCGTCGTGATCAAATTTAAGAAAGATTCAAATTAGTGATAGTAATGAGTCAAATTTGCAACGCCGTATACCCATTGATTATACTAGAGAAAATCAATAATGAGACTCGATCGGATTAAACAAAAAACGATAAGAACTGGGAGCAGGTAGAATTTCTGAGATCCACGATGCAAAAAAACACAACTTTTTTATTGCAACTTTTGGGGCAGGCGCTTTTTAACCTTGAGGAAACTATAGGAGATCAAAATCCGTGAGTAATATATTTTCTTCCACCTGGATGGTCACAATTCTCGTAGTGCTAAATTTAGTCCTAAACTGGGGTCTAAATAGAATACCGGAAGAAGAGAAGTCCTCCGCGAAGGGGAAATTAATCAAAGGTTTGATGGTTGTTATAACCGGATTGTTAGTGGTTTCCATTGCTTTTACTGTCATGAACTTGTTATAACTCGACTCTGTCTACCCTATCCCGGGGTGGACGTTTTTCAACGCTAACTGCCGGGTAGTTTTCAGTATAATTTAGGTGAAGTACCCGGCCTTAGTTCTCTCTGTATCCGATCTTCTGGCCCTCGCACCAGTATTTAGCAATTTCGGCAAAGCGCTTCCTTTTGAACCTGAACCAGTCCCGGGTTACGTCGTTCTGGAGGATTTTCTCTTTAAACCTACGAAAGGGATCGCTGCCGTTGATCGCGTCCAGAAGTTCATTCTTTACGCTCTCGTCTCCTTGCTTCTGAATAAAATCGATTATAATTTCCCACTCGTATATGTCGTAGTTGCTCGGAATACGGAGGTACTTGCCTGTAGTCAAAATTTCCTCGGCAAGCTCGTACTCGGTCCTTTCCTCATCGGAAGAAAAGTCATCCAGCTGGTATTCGGATTCTACGAAGCGTAGGAATTTTTCACGAACGCCGACGTACTCGCCGGTCTCTCTGTTATAGAAAACCGGTATATCTTCCATCTGGTCGTCCATTTCTTTGACCAGTTCGGGGATCTTTATTTCTTCTGTCATCTTTGGTCCTTTTCTCGGTCAGGTTTATTCGAATACCGTAATTATCCTAACCCATGATTCTAAATTTGCAATGTTCTCAAACGGAACTCGTTGGTTTATCGCACCGGGTCGAGGGGGTGGGGGTGCGGCTCTGTTACAGTGGCGCCTGTCTCGACCTCCGGCGCTAGAGTTATTAGCGGGCCCCACACAGCTACAATCGCCACCGAGGCAACCGCGTAGCCGTAGACGATAAACGGTACAACTCCGGGCTGAAACGATGATCTCGCCCGTCATATTGCCATCCCGTGGAATAGGAGGGCCGTTTGTCGAAGTGTCAGGAATCTCTTCGCCTGGGCAAAGGATTGTTTATTCAATAAGTAGGTTTTCTTGATTAATATTTATTTTTAACTTAAAGTTATTATGCTTTATACTTTAAGACAAGGAGGTGGAAACATGGACGTAAACGAAAAATTAAAATGCGTTAGTATGATGGATTACGTAGGGAACTGGGGCGAATGGAGAGATAATTTGAGCCAGGCGGTAAGTGCTGGTAAAAAAGTGGGAATGTCCCAGGAACAGATGGAAAATCTGGCGACACAGATCGGTGACTTCCTTGCCGAAAACGTCTGTCCGGAAACTCCGGAAGAGGAACTGCTACAAGAAATGTGGAACGAGGCGGATCCTGAGGAACGAGAGACGATCGCCAGGCTTCTCGTAAAGATGTCCGAATAATCATCTGATTTTAATTTCATCATGTTATTCCTGGAATATATAGCGCGGTTAGGGTAAAAAGTAAAACTTACGGCCTACCGCGCTTTTTTTAACTCAAGAGGTGGGTCACGATGAAAACTGCAATGGTCTGGGGGTCTTCGGGTGGTATTGGCTCGGCTACGGTCGAGAAATTGGTGGATGAAAACTGGGACGTCCTTGCCGTATCTAGGTCTCTGGGTAATTTTGCGGTCCCTGTCACGGAAGCGGAGATAACTGATATCAGAGATCCTGATGAAGTCGCCAGTGTGGTGGATAATTATCAGGATAAGCTGGATAAGGTCGATCTCTGGGTATACGCGATCGGCGACATTACTTCAAACCCGATTGCCGATATGGACCCCGAGGACTGGAATCGAATCACCGAGGCAAACTTGAAAGGTTCTTTTTTAGCGTCCAAATATAGCCTCCCTTTACTGAAAGACGAGGTTCACATGGTATTCGTTGGCGCCGTAAGCGAGCGAACGCAACTTCCCGGTCTGGGTGCTTACGTATCGGCCAAGGCAGGACTTGAATCATTTGTCGAAGTGCTTCGCAAGGAGGAACGCGACCGGACAATTTCTATAATCCGCCCCAAGGCGGTCGATACGCCATTCTGGGATAAAGTTTCATTTGACTTGCCCCACGGCGCCCAGGAACCAGAAGAAATAGCCAGACGTATCTT
>JAGXKX010000043.1 GCA_018335015.1 Candidatus Bipolaricaulota bacterium | reverse complement strand
AAACACCACATTAATTCTGGACAACTGGCAGGACGAGCCGGAAAATCAGCCAGACATTAATACTGGTTTGATCATCGAGATTTCCGGGGAGACCGACGAGGAAATTTTACTCGAGGCTGAGGCGAGACTCGGCGCGAAAGAAGGAGTGACCTGCTTTGGAAATTGCCTTGGCCCGCTGAAACTCCAGCAGGTTGCCGTTCAGAAGAGCATTGGTTTCGAAGAGTTTCTGTTTTCTGCCGACAATTTCTCATTTCGTGAAGTAGACCTGAGTCTATCCGGTAAGTTTTCCTCTGACAATGGTTTTAATGGGATGACAGTTAGGGGGACTAGAACCTGGGATCTTAACGGCTCCAAAGTCACTTTTGCTTCCAGCCTATCCGTTGCACCCAGAGCTTTTGTTCCCTTCGCCGGGACTTCCGTTACCTGGTCAGGAGAGCCTTTTGGGATATCAATTTTCTTTGATGAAACCTATAAGCTGAGAAACGCGTCTAAGTCACTTCAATTTAATCCCGATTTGAGTGATTCGGAAATAGATGGACTAAAATTTGGAGGCCAGGCACTGCTTGACCAGCAGCTGAATCTCAATTTAACTGTACCTACGGACCCTGTTGACTTTACCGCGGGTCTGCGGTTTGAACACGAGAACAAGTTTTACAATCTCAGCTCAGGTATCCTTAGTGCACGGCTAGATCAAGACCCGTTCGGAGCCAAAGTTATACTGGCCTTCCGTGAAAATTCTAGAATAATCAAAATAGAGACTGAACTTGAATTCTAGAAATTCCCCCTTGATTTCTTAGTTTTTTATCTTTTGGTATTTTGGCAATGAATCCGGACATTCCAATTTCCATATAGTTACCTTCCTGCTTTATAAGCAATTAGTTCAAAAGGTCCTTTCCTTGGAAGTAGCGATTGGCCTTTGTAATTTGCCTAAAAAGCTAATAATCGATAATATCAAACAGGGTCGGCTTTGTTGGTAGGGGCTTGTACAATTGATCATTTGTAGACGGGCAAATTTATAAAGCCAGATTGCTGGTTAGCCCTAAAAATTGTTGAGTTCTAATTAAAGGGGATGCTCTTTGGAGCTCTTGGCAGAAATTCATAGAAACCATGAAAAAGAAAGATATTTTTGCGTAAAGTGGTGGTTGGTTGGAGTATGACTTTTTCTAGCTATGATTGTCATAACCTGATTGAAAATCTACCTGAAGCGCTCCTCCTTGTAGACCTGGAGGGCAATATTCTCGACGCAAACGAGAGGGCCTGTGAGATACTTGGTTGCGTCAGAGAGGAACTGCAGAGAATGACGGTTGAGGATCTCGGAACCGAAAACTCGGAGGCATTCTTACCCACTAAACTGGATGATGTCACTAGATCGGAAGACCCCATTGGAACGGCAAATATTTGGAAGAACGGGTCGGAAATACCAATAGAGTTAAGAGGTAAGATATTACAGTTAGGGAAGGACAAGAAAATTCTCGTCAGCGTCAGGGATATCAGCCGGCACAAAGAAAAAGAAAAAACCCTGAGGAAGAACGTAAGAAAGTATCGAGCCATATTTGAGTCGGCCAGCGACGCCATTTTCGTGATGAAGGATAAAAAGTTCGTTGAGTGTAACGGAAAAACTCTGGAGATATTCGATTGCGAGAGAGACGAAATACTGGGTCATTACCCCTGGGAGTTTTCTCCCGAAGAGCAACCGGATGGCAGTGATTCGCAATGGAAGGCTAAAAAGAAAATAAGGGAAGCTATCACCGATGGTCCTCAGTTCTTTGAGTGGACCCACGCAACGATTGACGGTAATCCTATCCCCACTGAAGTAAATCTGAGCAGTTACGAAATGGATGGAGAAACGTTCTTGTTGGCAATTGTTAGGGACGTCACGGAGAGGAAAGAAACGGAAAAAGAGTTAAGGCGCGCCAACGAAAGGTTGGCAAGAAGTCGAGAACGGTACCGAAGTTATTTTGAGAAGCTCGGGGACGCGATTTTCATCACTAAAGCTGGCGGAGATAACCACGGGCGGATTCTGGACGTAAACTCTACAGCCATTGAGCAGACGGGATACTCCCGGGAAGAATTGATAGGCATGAATATAGAAGAAGATCTGTCCCTAAGCCCTAATCGTCCGAAAAAACACATGGAGGAATACGGTGAACTGTCCGAAAACGACATGATGGATTTCGTCGACAAGAAAAGAAAGAAGGACGGGAGTGAATACTGGACGGAAGTGGTTGTCACTCCAATAGAATACGAGGGGAAAAGTGCAGCGCTGTCGATAAATCGGGATATAACTGAACGAAAAAGGGCCCAGGAGGCGCTGAACGAGGAGCGTAATAAGCTTCGTAATCTGCACGACGCGGTGGACGATCTTCAGCGCCAAGAGACGGAGGAGGCAGTTGCCCGGACCGCGGTGAAGGTTGCCGAGCGGATGCTCGACTTCGAGATCTGTGATATTTCCGTGGTGAAGGGAGAATACATTGTAACCAAAGCTAGCTCGGCCGGGATCGATCAAAGTCAAAAAACGAAATTTAAGATCACCGAGGGACTCGCTGGCAAGACTTTCAGGACAGGAGAAACCATCTGGGGTGACGATATCTCGAACAACCCCGAAGCGAAGCCAATCGGCGATGATTTCAAAGCCTTTATAAGTGTGCCCATCGGCGAGATAGGGACCTTTCAAGTGATCTCCCGGAAGGAAGGTAGCTTTGACGAGAGGGACGTTGAACTGGCGGAAATACTGGCCGGTCACCTGAGAGAAGAACTAAAACGAGTCCGACTGGAAGAGCAACTGAGGCGGCAGGCGATCCGCGATCCCCTGACTAACCTCTACAATAGACGGTACTTTAACGAATCGCTCCAGAAAGAGGTGGAGAAGTGTAAAAGATATAACAGTTCCCTTTCTTTTTTGATGATTGACGTAAATAGGTTTAAAGAAATAAACGACCGCTATACACATCAGATAGGCGACAGGGTACTAAAAGAAGTGGCCGAAATCCTGAAAGATAACGTTAGAAGTGCCGATACCGTCGTGAGATACGGTGGAGACGAGTTCTTAGTGATGATGCCCGAAACCTACGGCGAAATAGAAAGCACCGAGGAAAGGTTAGGCGAGAATTTGGCTCGGTGGAATGATCAGTCTGATCTCCTCGATTTCCCCCTCACTTTGGCCACGGGTGTAGCCCACTGGAAGCCCGGTCAGGATAAGGACGTGGAAGAAGCTCTAAAGGAGGCTGACAGGCGGATGTACAGGGATAAAGAGAAGTAACTCCTACCAATTGATTCAAAATCCCCATTGCTAGTCCGGTTTACCTCGCCCCAGAAGAGTTTTCCTCTCACTTTTGTCAGCTTCTTATAAAAACTGTTAATTGTGGGCAGTTCTTCCAACACTATTCGGAAGCGAGATGTCGGTCATAAGAAACAACTATATTTCTCTACCAATCCCCTCTGCCCCTTACCTGGCTGCCGGATTACCTCCCCTGCTAAGGCTCAAAGGTTATATCAGTTGCCAGGTAAGGGGGGAAATGCCAGACATCGATGTACGACGTGGTGGGAGAATCGAGTTGCGGTAAATTTTAATTTGGTAATTTTTTTTCACTTGAAGTATAATTATATCGTAAATGGTTCGGTTTGGCTTTCTTTCACTTGTTGGCGTAACTAAAGTGAATGGAGGGATTTTTGGTAACTGACGGAATTATCAGGAGCCCGGAGGGAAATTTAAGTTAGCTTCATCAACTAGAGGAGGGCATTATGTCATACAGGAGAATTGGTAAAAGTTTAAGAAGTAAAAGCTATTGGCTTGTTCTGTTAGTAGGTCTGGCTTTTATAGTAACATCGGGGACATTGGTTATAGCAGAACAGGAAACCGGTTACGACGGGGCGGGAGAGTTTGTTTTGGCGGCTAATGGGAACGGGCAACCGGCTCCACTGATGATCGTTCCTCGCCCACCCAAGGATTCGGGATTGGACGTGAGGATATGGACGAATAAAAAAGTCTATCGCGTAAACGAGAACGCTCGGGTGTTCTTCGAATTAAACAAAAGTGCCTACGTTTATATTCTGGATTACACACCTCAGGGTGATGTCCGACTGATTTATCCAAACAAATGGGAAGGTAACCAGAAGAGAAGTCCGGGAACGCATTCTCTGCCGTCCGGCAATTATCAATTGGGGGTTACTGGTCCTACGGGAACTGAATATCTTCAGGCACTCGCGACGACGAAGAAGATCGATATCTATCAGTTCGTAAGGAACCCGAACAACCCGTTTCAGCAGAGTGGTTTTCCGGTAGTTCCGGACCCTGAAAACCTGAAAGAAGAAATTCAGTCGGGGTTGAAGGCAAAATTTGGTCTATCTATCGGCGGGGAAGATTCGAAGGTCAAATTTCAATTGACGCCGGTTGAATGGGACACGGACTTTTACAACTTTGACGTCGTCTCCTCCTATCCGACCAATCAACCTCCGACGGCTCGTTTCTCCTATAGTCCATCCAATCCTTCCAGCGGCGAGAGGGTACGATTCGACGGTTCCGCTTCCAGCGATCCGGACGGACGTATCGTCAGGTGGGAATGGGATTTCGACGGAAACGGTACCACTGATGCTAGTGGAAGGCAGGGTTACAATACATATTATGGCAGCGGTAGATCGAGGATTCGGCTTACCGTTACTGATAACGACGGGGCCTCTTCTTCTACCACGAAATATATCCAGGTAGGTCCGAGTAATAGGACACCCCAGGCCGATTTCGATTACGATCCTCGTAACCCCAGTGCTGGAGAATCCGTTAGGTTCGACGGGTCCCTATCAAGCGATCCGGACGGCCGGGTTGTATCCTGGAACTGGGACTTCAACGGAGATGGAAATACCGATAGTACCGGCAGGGTGGTCTGGACTAGCTTTGGATCTTCCGGAAGTAAGCGGGTACAATTGACAGTTCGGGATAATCAGGGAGCGACTTCGACCACAGGTCAAACAGTTCAGGTTGCCACTTCCCGTCCGCGGTTTAACCAGGAAGGGGCTGATGACTACTACAGCAACGGAAGCTCGCGGAATGGCTGGTACTGGCACAGGAACTTCGGGACCTATTCCCGCTGGACCTGGTACTCGCTCTCCAGTAGACCCGACAAAGCTTATCTGAACTTCGATCTACTCGTTACCAACCAAGAAGGCGGCAGCGGTTATGATTCGGTGCTAGAAATACTAATCGAGGATAGAAACGGAAACACAATTGAAAGAGGTAGTGTAGATCTTACCAATACTTTTAGACCACAGTACTCCGGCGATACGGGTGGAGTAGGTTACGAAGCCTCCGGTTCCTATAGAGTTAGCAACCCGGGCTCTTTACGGGACGGATTCCGGGTCAGGATCGAATGGCCACCGAGGAACAACAGCTATCACTTTGGAACCCGGAGAAGCGCCGTGAAGTTGGCTTACGAGCATTAAGCTGGATAAATTCAGGAGGTGACTGTCATGATTAAGATCAATAAAGGATTTCGCCTGTTATCGGCAGTACTGGTGCTGTCGTTGTTTCTATTCCCGATTATAGGGTACGGGAATAACGGCTTAACTACAGCACAACAGGATCAGGTGGAAGGAATCCTGACCGATAAATACGCCGAATTACCCGGCATAGAATTCGAATTTAGCGAACAACCCGATGCAAGCTTTGAGGAACTGACTTTTAGATCCTTCAAAAACCTTGCTATATCCCTACCCAACCTTACGGACGGGCTCCTGATCGGGCTGGTTATGTATGGAGATACGACCTACTTATCGATGGCTGTTGAGCTACCCGAGGAAATGGAAACGGATTATGGAGCCGGTCTGGTAAATTACTCTACTGGAGAAGCAGTGTTTGCCTCTAGAGCAGAAATTTCCCAGCAGGAACAAAGCGTCGATAAAGTAAGTTTTGATCTAAGTCCGGTTGATGAGGATTCGCCCAACCTGGAACTGGTAATAATGGGCAAGAGGTACACACTGGAGACGGTAATTCCGAAGTCATTGTAGACAAACTTAATTCGAAAGCTTATTACCCGCCGAGAAGTTCTTCTTCCCGGCGGGTTTTTTATTTGCCCGGGGTGACCAATTTATTAACCTCAATTATTCCCCCGGCTCTACTTCATTTTTCCGTCCTTATCTACCCCCTTTCCCTTTACCTGGCAACTGATTTAACCTTTAAAACTTAGCAGTAGTATACAAAATCCTGCAGCCAGGTAAGTGGAAAGGGGGTAGACTCTTGTTAGGCAATTAAGTACGGCCGGGGAAGGTAATTAAGTTAACGAGGATCTACCGGCCGAGAACGAGAATTACCAGAGAAGCTATTAACCCCGCTCCCAGTAGCTGCAACACGGACCGTTCTACCCCAAATATCTTTGGTACTTCTTCCGGAGCGTTGGGCTTCGACAGTGATAAGAACTCAATACCTCCGTCCTCCTGGCTCCTGGTGGTGAAGATGTTGTATCTCGTTTCAGCCTGCAGTTCTAGTTCTTTTTGGGCTATGAGGTCTCCTGATTCGGATTCGGTTAAACTGAAGAGGTAGCTATCCGGAGGAATAAGCCGACAGCCTCCTCCGGTTCGAAAAGACACCCTGCTGTATAGGACTGGCCCGTACTTAATGGAGAGATCGGCCTGAGGACTATTTTGGATTGCATTGGTAAATTTTACCTGAGCTAGCCTTTGCGTAGGGGGGCAGTTGTCAATTACAAATAAAAGTTGAAGGTCGTCGCTCATTCGATCACCGGTTAACGCGACGGTGTATTGTTTATCCTCTCTGAAAGGAAAAAGTGAGTTGAGAACGACAGTGTCGGGTCCGTCTTCAGTTTTGCAAATTATTCGATGCTGATCCGGGTTGATCTCTACGTAATCGGTATCTTCCTTAAACGTGAGTTCCTGCTCGACCAACCGACCATCGATCCAGATATCGACGGGACCGGCGTCAGGGGAAAGGTGGAGAAACCGAACTCCCGTGGCGGCTCTGGTCGTCGGGGAAAAAGCAATAATGGCGAAAAATAAAACCAGGGCAACCACGAGAAATGGAATTAACCTCCCGGGTTGCCCTGGATATTCTAACGATTCCATTCCCTCTAATCTCCGAGCTATAGGGACTAAAAGGGATATGGCTCCTCCTTAACGGTTAATCTATTCTGATTTGTCGCGAGCAGCTATTACTTCGTCGATAATTCCGTAATCAGCCGCTTCCTCGGGGTCCATGAAGAAGTCCCTTTCCGTATCCTCCGCAATCTTATCTAAAGGTTGCCCCGTGTGGTCTGCGAGTATTTTATTGACCCGCTTTTTCACCTTTACCAGTTCATTGGCGTGAATTTCTACGTCCGTAGCCTGTCCCTGTGCTCCTCCTAGGGGTTGATGTATCAAAACTCTTGAGTTCGGTAGCGCATAACGCTTTCCGGACTCTCCCGCGGCCAGCAGTAGGGCTCCCATGCTCGAAGCCTGGCCGACGCAAATCGTTTTTACTTCAGGCTTAACGTACTGCATCGTATCGTATATCGCCAGCCCGCCGGTTACGACTCCACCCTGGGTGTTGATGTAAAGGTTGATTTCCTGACTAGGGTTTTCTGCTTCGAGGAAAAGCATCTGGGCAATTATTACGTTGGAAAGTTCGTCAGTTACCGGGCCCTTCAGGAATACGATTCTATCTTTTAGCAGTCGGGAGTAAATGTCGTAAGTTCTTTCTACTCCGTCCGTTTTATCCACGACAAAGGGAATTTGTGACCTCGGTTCACTCATCATTATCCTCCTCCGAAATTAAGTTTGCCGAGTCGATTAAGAACTCGAACACTTTTTCGTGTTTGAGGGAGTCACGGTAAGACTCCAGCTGGTCCTGAGCCCGCAGCTGGTTCTTTAACTTTATCGGGTTGACTCCCTGTTTATCCGCCTGTTCTTCCAGTTCTTCTTCGAATTCTTCGTCGGAGAGCTCGATTTCCTCCAGCTCCGCGATCTTATTGAGAACAAGCCTTTGCTTCAGCTGCTCTTCTGTGGATTTTTCAACGTCCTCGACCCAGTCGTCTTCGGTTTTTCCTTCTTGTTCGAGAAGGTCGGTAAAAGAGTCAGAGCCGATTTGCTGCTTTGTTTCTTCGACTTTATCGTTAACGATTTGCTCGAGCATCTTTTGCGGAGGTGAAAAGTCGTTCTTCTCGATGATCTTTTCCAGAATTTTGTCCCCGATTTCGTCAGTCCTTTCTTCCTCTTTCTGCTCGAACAGGTCCGATTTTATTTCCGTTCTGAGTTTCTCCAGGTCCTCGTAACCGAGGTCTTTGGCAAATTCGTCGTCGATTTCAGGAAGGTCCAGTTCCTTGATGTCCGATACTTCCAGCTCTATCTCGTCTTCAGGGGTTTCCGCGGCTACTTGGACTTCGTCTCCCACGGACTTTCCTATGAGGTCGCTTGTCGGATTATCTTCGTCGTCGCTGACCTCTACTTCCTGTGTGTTGCCGTCGGGAACACTTACCGTTACGTGATCTCCCGCCTCTACAACTCCTCCTTCCTTGGGTACCAGTTGTCCGTTTTCTTCTCTCAGAGACTGTAATTCCTCTTCTATTTCCTCTTCGGTAACCTCTTCCGTGCCGGGATCCTCTACCTCTATTCCCTTGTAGTCTTCCAGCTCTATTTCCGGCATTACTTCGACGGAGGCCTCGAAGGTGAAATCTTCCCCTCGCTCGAATTCGTCGATCTCAGTTTCGGGCTCCGATACCGGATTTATTTCGTTCTCCTCGAGAGCTTTAGGTAAGTACTCCTCCACCAGTTCTTTTTGAGCATCCTCGTAAAAAACGTCGTCACCGAATCTGGCTTTGACGAAGCTCTTGGGGACCTTTCCTTTCCTAAATCCAGGGATGTCCAGTTCTTCCACGGTTTTATTGTATATCTCGTCGAGCTTGTTGTTTACGGTATTGCTGTCAATCGTTATCTCCAGCGTTACCTCTGTCGCTTTCCTATCTTTTATTGTCGATTTCACGCCTTTTACCTCCATGTGTCTGCTCAAATATTGATAAACCTGAACAATTATAGTTATATTCCGGAATTGCTGCAATGGAAGGTAGAAAACCGTAGTGCTCCTCCTTTTTGTTATTTTTCGCGTCAACCTTTAGACTATTTGAGTGTTTCGAGTAACAAGGAGGTAAAGTAATATGGCTGAAACTTATAAAAGGGACGAGCTCGAAGATAAATTTAAGTGGAACCTGGAAAGTATCTACGAATCAGACGATAAATGGGAAGAGGAGTTCGAGGATGTAAAGAAACTGCTGGCAGAGTTCGATCAATATCAGGGTAAAGTGGTGGAAAGTGAAGAGGTCCTGCTGGAGGTCCTGGAGTTGCGGGAAAAGGCCTTTAGAAGAGTTGACAAGCTCTTTGCCTATGCCAGGATGAGAAGCGACGAAGACACGAGAAATCAGACCTATCAGGCAATGAATTCTCGGGCAAGGGGACTCCACTCCAGCGCGGAATCCGCTGCCAGCTTCATCGAACCCGAAATCCAATCCGCTAAGGAGGAAGAGGTCGAGGAACTTATTGACGGTAATCCGGAACTGGAGACGTATCGGCATTATCTGGCCGACGTGCTACGTCTGAAACCTCATACCCGGAGCGCCGAGGTAGAGGGACTTGTGGCGGACCTGGAGGAAGTGCTGGCCGCACCCGGAGAAATTTATAACTACCTTACCAATGCGGACCTGGAGTTTCCGGAAGTGGACGATCCGGACGGAGGAAAGGTCAAAATAACGCTGAGTAACTTTGTGAATCTGTTAAAGAGGGACGAAAGAGAGTTCAGGCAGGAAGTGTATGAAGAATTTTTCGACCGATTCGAGGAGCTTAGCAACGCTGTTTCGATCTCCTACGAGAACAGCGTCAAGACGGACAATAAATTGGCTAGAATCAGAGACTACGACTCGGCGAGAGAGAAGTCCATGGATCAAAATAACATCCCCGTAGAGGTTTACGACAACCTTGTAGAAGTGGTCGAAGACAACCTCGACTTGCTTCACAAACACCTCCAGCTAAAAAAGGAAGCCCTGGGCAACGAAGAGCTCAGAATGTGGGACGTCTACACTTCCATGGCAGAGCCCGAGATTCCGGATATACCTTTCGGGGAAGCGAAAGACTATGTTCTGAAGGCAGTGGGGGTTCTAGGGGACGATTATCGGGACCGGATCGAGCAAGGATTCAAGTCTCGCTGGATCGACGTTTACGAAACCCCGGCTAAGCGTGCCGGAGCCTACAGCGGTGGTGCTTACGACACCCAGCCGTTCATTCTCATGAACTACGAAGGGGATATTTCCTCCCTCTATACGCTCGCTCACGAGCTCGGCCATTCCATGCATTCCAAGCTAGCATCCGAACACCAGCCGTACGTTTACGGCGACTACTCGATATTCGTCGCGGAAGTGGCCAGTACTTTGAACGAAGCTCTGCTTACGGAGCATTTGCTCGATGAGGTGGATGATTCTGACTTTCAGCTTCACGTGTTGGATCACTTCCTGGAAGCTTTTAGGACAACTCTCTTCCGGCAGACCCTGTTCGCTCACTTTGAGCACAAAGTTCACGAAATAGTCAGCGCCGGGGAAGGGCTTACTTTCGATAGATTGAACGAGTTGTTCGGTACTCTGAAAGATGAATATTACGAACCCGCCGTGGTAGACGATAGGATTGAATGCGAGTGGATGAGGATTCCTCATTTCTACAGGGCTTATTACGTCTATCAGTATAGCACCGGTATTAGCGCTTCTCTTGCTCTGTCACAAAAGGTTATGGAGGAAGGAGAATCGGCCGTGGATCGCTACCTGAATCTCCTGAAGACAGGTTCGAGCAAGTATCCTCTCGAAGCCCTACGTGATGCGGGAGTTGACATGAGCGAGCCAGGACCAGTTAAGCAGGCCCTGTCGACCTACGGGAAGTATCTTGACCGAATGGAGGAACTTATTTAGCTCCGGGGAACCTGCAAGGATACCAGGGTTTTATAAAAAACGGGGAAGAAGACAAATTAATCCCCTGCCTTTCTTTGTGATTTTGTAAAACAGATAAGCGGGAGTCTGAAAACTCCCGCTTATTTCAACTAGTTTTAAAAATACTAAAGTGGATCTATTTATTCGTCGGTCGTCTGGCGTTGTCCAAGGGCGTTGTCCAGAGATAGAAGACCCGGACCACTTTCTCCCACAATTTTTATCTTGTCGACGACAGCTTCGGTTGATGCCTCTTCCTCGACCTGCTCTTCGACGAACCAATCCAGCATATTCCTGGTTGCCTTATCGTTCTTTTCTTCCGCCAGATCTACCAGTTCGTCTATCTTATTTGTGATGTACTGTTCGTGATCGTAAGCGTCTTCAAAAGCTTCCTGAGGAGAGTTCCAGTCGGACTTTGGCTCCTCTATGGGCTGAAGCTTCACTCGTCCCCCCCGCTCGTTGAGGTAGCGGAAGATTCGCATCGCGTGTTCCATCTCTTCCTGTGCCTGATGCTCCATCCAGGTTGCGAATCCGTCTAAAGACTCTGATTCAAAGTAAGCTTCCATTGACAGGTAAATGTAGTAGGAATTCAACTCTTCATTGATCTGGTCATTTAATGATTTTTCTACTGTTTTGTCTAACATTGTTTCCTCCTGGTTAATTTTTGGTTTTAGTATTTAAAACCTTTAATTTCCAACGATATTATTTTAATAGAAATTGTTATTTATTACAACTGATTTTTAGTTCAAATTTTGGTACTCCAGAGGTTGAACCTATTTTTCCCGACGGTAACGATACTTTGTCCGAGAATTTCGGGTGAATCATATAGTGGTGAGGTCGACCGGCGTTTCATAGAAGAGCGGATGGTGCTAGATTCTTATTTAATCAAGGTTAATTGAAAAATTAGTTCATTTTATAGACGAAAAATTTTATCAGTTATAAAATACAATCAAATAGTTTCCCGGGTTTTGAAGTTGGGTTCGCGTGACTTCAGCCGGCTGAACGCTCCAGGGTCCAATACGGCGCCAATTCTAGATTAGTTTATCGTAAACGTCGAAGAATTTCGTCTTTGCAACATAGGAGGTAGGAAAATGCAAAAGACGAGACTTGCCTTTGTTTCATTATTGAGTTTGCTAGTCGTACTGGCGCCAGTCTCCACCGCGCTGGCGAAGACTAGAAATACGGAAAAGCTTGTAAAGTCCGAAGAAGGGTTAAAACAGATACAAAAGGATAACCCAAAGGAATACGAATTTAATAAAGTTGAAGAGTTGGGTGGGAAGGAGGTTAGCGACAAAACTCTTGATCAGAAAGAGGGTGAAGGACCTTTTGGTGCCTTGATAGGAGCTATAACAGGAGCAGTAGTGGGTTTAGGAGCTAGTCTGGCTAACGGTATAGTTAATAATCACGGTGCGGCTAGGATGGCTAGGGACGTAGTTGTAACAACAGCTTCTTGCAGTGCTGCTGGTGCAACTGTAGGTGGCTTAGTCTCTGGGCCTACATAAGACATTTACTACAAAGGCAGATAAGATTGGCCTGATCGCCTTTTTTATCTGCCTTTTTCTTAAGGAGAGGAGGTGATAAAAATTCGATATCTATTTACAAGTCTGACAGAGATTATTGAGATGGGTATTTGGGGTGCTGTTATTGCTCCTTTCGTAATTTGGGGGTTAGGAGAAATACTCTGGGTTGGGTTTTTCTTTCCTTTAGTGAAGGCATTAAAGGATAGAAAAGAGAGTAGAGAAAGAGCGAGAATTGAGTGGAAGCACATTTTGATTTTAGGATGTAATCGAGTTAAAAGCTACAAGTGGGAGATTTTTTTCGCCTCAGTTGGTGGAGTAATAATTTTGGACATTTACTGGATGTGTATAAATTTAGCAGATGAGTTCTTACCTTCGTTTTTATACGTGATAATATCTTTCACTGGTACTTTTTTTCTTTGCATTTTACTTTTCTCTAAGGGCAATGGCATTATGTCAAACCCTCCTTCTTCTCCCTTAAGGAGCTTGAAGTTTATTTGGGGTGGGTTTATGAATCCTTTTGACGAAACCGAAGTTTCTCGAATGAGCGACGTGGTGATTGAGGTGAACGAAAATATTATGAAGTCTTCGAACTCTTGTTGATTTAGCAGATGCTGCATTTGGAAGTTACAGATGTAGCATCAAATAGGAAGTACTGTTACGTGCAGGTATAGGTTCTCTGATGTTACAGTAACTATCGAAAAGTTATAAAATGTAGAAATCCACTTGAAATTGCGAGAATTCAAAGTTCAAGTGAATCTGTCAGGGGAAAATGACTTTTAAGAGTAAAAGTTGCTTTTTGATTCGAAAAATATAATTATGAGTCAAGCTTTAACTGAGTGGATCAATCAAACTAACTGGTTATTGTTTGTTTGCCCACCTTTCGGGCTTTGGCTTTTGACGGGAGTCGGTTTATTGGGTTTTACACCCGTTCTGAGAAGGCTGTCCTCGGAGAGGAGTCTTGTCCAGATAGCTGAATTTAGCCTAAAAAGAGCCTTTTTCTATAAATGGGAACTACTATCTACGGCAATAAGCTTGACACTATTGAGTTATATTTATCAGATTCTACAGGTTCTAGGAAGAAAGCTGCTTCCCGATTTCCCGGATAGTTTGGCATCCACGTCGGGTTTTCTATTCCTGTTTTTGTGCTTTTTGGCCAAGTTAGGAAAGATAGTTAGGCTACCTCCTACTAACTCACCTATAAGAAGTATGAAATACATTTTCGGGGGATTTTCCAATCCATTTCGTGATTACCAAACCTATAAGGTATTGGAGGATGTAGATAATGAGTAACGTAGCGGAGTTAGGTCGAAGCTTTAAGGGGACTGATTGTGGAATTCTTAAATGACTACGGAGCACTGTTCAAGGTACTGCTCTTTTTCTCATTAGCTTGTATCGCGTCTCTACTTTTCTATATTTCGGCCTTTGCTTGGCCTGTCGACTCCTACCAGGAACTACGCTACCAGAACGTTCGTGGCCAAAACACCCTGTCCAGCTGTGGTCCGGCCTCGCTGGCAACTCTGTTTGCCGAATTTTACGGAATGGACACCGGAGAAGAGGAAATAACAGAATTGGTTAAACCGTATATCCAGGAAGAGATTG
>JAGXKX010000042.1 GCA_018335015.1 Candidatus Bipolaricaulota bacterium | reverse complement strand
TAGGGGAAGTGCGCCTGGGAGGACTCGAACCCCCGACCTACGGATTAGGAATCCGTCGCTCTATCCCGCTGAGCTACAGGCGCACGATCACGATCTTTTCAGTTCGAGATATATTTTTTTTGCCGCGGCTTCTTCCGCTTCCTGCTTGCTCCGACCCTTGCCGGTTCCTTCGTATTCCCCTAGCTTTGCCAGAATCCGGTATCGCCTGTTGTGAGCTTTACCCCACTCATCCTCGACTTCGTAACTGGGCCGGGTATTAAACCGCTTTTGTGCCTCTATTTGTAGTGCTGATTTGTAATCCAGGACTTCCTGACTGTCGACTAAATTGTCAACTTCGTCCTTCAATATTTCAACCACGTACTCGGCGGTCCTCCTGAACCCGTTTTTCAGAAAGAGGACGCCGATAAGCGACTCGAAAACGTCACAGAGGATGGAATCCTTATTCCTGCCGCCGGACTCCTTTTCGCCTTTTCCGAGATACAGGAATCGTCCCAGACCCATCTCGGATGCCTTCCCGGAAAGAACCGGTTTGCTCACGGCAACGGCTTTGATTTTGGAGAGCTCGCCCTCGCTCTTCTCGGGAAAAGAATTATACAAGTGTTCCCTTACGGCCAGCTCTATTACGGCGTCCCCAAGGAACTCCAGCCGTTCGTAAGACCGCCTACTCTCGTCCGATTCGTTGACGTAAGACGTATGGAAGAAGGCTTTACGAAGGTCTTTTTCGGGTACGTCGAGGTCCAGTCTCTCTTTTAGTTCTGTAAAGTCTTTTTTCATATTTCGATAAACGCCCAATTATAACTGGTCCGTTTAAAGTCAATCAAGATAGTAGAATAAATCGTCCGGAAATTTCACGCTCATAGTTCTTTCAGGATTGAATTGATCTACTCATGGTGTATAATGATTTCAATTAAGGTGTATTCTGATGCCCAGAAAAAGTTATGCGGAACAGATGGAGGAACTGAGAGATAGCGTGTTGGATATGGGTACGACGGTCCACGAGAGGCTCAACCAGGCTCTCGAGGCAATGGCTCAGGTCGACGAGGAGTGGGCCGACGAAATTGGCAAAGGCGACGACCAAATTGACGATAAGTACGTAGAGATTGAAAGAAAATGTTCGGATCTTCTTGCTCTGCAGCAGCCGGTCGCCTCTGATCTTCGACTGATTACGGCTTCGTTTAAGATAATTACGGATATCGAGAGAGTAGGCGACAAAGTGGTTAATCTCACCGATTACACAAAGCTGGTTCAGGATAGACGAATTATGGACGAAGAAGATATACTCGAACTGGGGAAGTTTGCTTCTTCCATGCTCGAGGACGCGCTGTCCTGCTACGAGTCTCAGGACGAAGAACGGGCCAAGGAGATCGTAGGTCGGGACGACGAGATGGATGAGCTATGCGAAGAGAGCACGAACAGGATACTCGGGCACTTGATTGAGAAGGAAAGCGAAACGCTTGATACGGAAGAAGCAACCCGGTTGGGCCAGCAGGTTTCCACGGAATTGCTTACGATCAGGGATCTAGAGCGAGTGGCAGACCACGCAACTAACATAGCCGCGCGGACCATATATCTCGTAACCTCCACTCGAGAACTTATCTAATGACCTGGAGCTTTCCGACCTATTACCGGCTATCCAATGTCGTTAAGTACTATACGAGGTCAATTTAGTTTGTGAGACTCTACTCTACGTTACACTTGCCGTAAAAATTGAGTTCGATCCGATCTGCCTCGAAAGGACAGTCCTTAAGCAATTCGCGGAGCTTACTTTCGATCTCGGGGTCGTCTATATCCCTTACTTCTCCGTCTTCTTCGCAGATGAAGTGAGGGTGGACTTCCGGAGATAGGTCGTACTTGGTCTCCGAACCTTCCTGAATGGGGATAAGTTCCCCCATGTTCTCCAGTAAATCTAACGTCCCATAAATGGTCGAAGGGCTGATCATCGGGTAACGATCTTCGATATGCTGCTTTATTTCCTTTGCAGTCGGGTGATCGAGTTTCACCAGAGCGTTTACCACTTCAATTCTCTGAGGTGTTACTTTGAACCCTTCCTCTGTTAGCTTTTCTCTAAATTTCTTTAGCTTGTCTTCTTGCACGATAACTCCTCTGTAATTTTATTGTTGAACCAATTTTAACTTAAGAATAACCGGATTAACAGTTTTTTAAACTATCATCATAACTTTTTTCAGGTATCAACGGGGGTAGAGCCAGTGTTTGTCACGTTCACTTTCGCCGGGTTTTCCAGTATTGTCAGGTTATTGAGCCACCGCCAACTTTTTTGGAGGCCAAAGAGCTAAATCATTGTATTACCGGAAGTTCGCTGTACCACTTATTAAATCAACCGATTAAATTTATAATTGTTATTTTTTCAAAATGAATTCTGACTAATAATAACGTATAATTGGCTGGTTTCAAGGAGCAAGGCAAAAATCAATTTTAGTCGGTGTGTCATTGGGAACTACCCTGTTATTGTAATAGGTAAAACCAGGGAATCCTTAGAAATATACGGCGATATTCGCTATAATTTAACTCCTGTACAGTGAGTTCGGCAAGAGAAGAGTTCGTAACCCTTAAATCTATATTCCTTTCTAGAAAGTGAGGAGCAAGATGGAGATCGTTACTTATCCCGAAGAAGTACTGAGACGAGCGGCCGAGCCGATAGACGAGATAGACCAGGAAGTAAGGGATTTAGCCGACAGGATGACGGAGGTAATGTTTAAGGCGGAGGGAGTAGGTCTCGCAGCTCCACAGGTTGGCGTGGGAAAGAGGTTGATAGTGGTCAATTTGGAAGAGGACTTCCACATACTGGTGAACCCTGAACTGGTCGAGCGCAGCGACGAAGAAGAATCCAAGGAAGAGGGATGCCTGTCCGTACCCGGCCCCGAAGCTCCCGTAAGCAGATCCGCTAAAGTAGTGGTAAAGGGTACCGATCTTGATGGGAACGAGGTTGAGCTGACCAGGGAAGGGCTTGGTGCCAGGGTTTTTCAGCACGAAATCGACCATATAAACGGTAATTTGTTCATAGATCACCTTTCGGAAGCAGAGAGGTCCGTCACCCTGCGCGAATATCGAAAGCTTCAGGAAGAGGAAGAATAGAGGATAGCAAGAGCCCGGAGTGAGAGTTATGCCCGAGATTGGTGAGAGATTTACTGAAATCAGAGAATCTCTGCCGGATGACGTTCAGCTGGTTGCAGCAACTAAGTCCAGAAGCGTCGACGAGATAAAAGAAATCATCGAAGCGGGGGCAAAATACATTGGAGAAAATTACACTCATCCGGAGGCGACGGAAAAATTCGAGAAGCTGGGAGAGTTGAGGAAAGAGGTGCACTGGGAGTTAATTGGCCACCTGCAGAAGAACGACATAAACAAAGCACTGCCGATATTTGATAGGATCCAGACCGTGGAGTCCGTTTCCAAAGCGAAACACATAGACAAGAGAGTCGAAAAAGCCGGTAAATCAATCGTCCCCGTGCTGATCGAGGTAAATAGCGGTAGAGAAGAAAACAAATACGGCATAGAGCCAACCGAGTCCGCCCTGGAAGAAACAATCCGGGGGGTAGGCCAGCTCGAACACCTTCGCCTTCAGGGGTTGATGACTTTGGGTCCGTACCGCGGGGACCCGGAAGACGCTAGACCTTATTTCAGGGTGACGCGGGAATTGTTCGAGGCGGGCAAGGCCTACGTGGAGGAAGATGACGGGATGGAGGTTCTATCCATGGGGATGTCGAACTCATATCGCGTGGCGGTGGAGGAAGGTGCGAACATGGTAAGGGTTGGAACCGGTATATTTGGACCACGGTGACTTCCACTTTTCCAGCCATCGGGAAGGTTTTCTTGATAGTACCGATCTCGTAGAATAAAATCTATGTCCGATAACCGGTTTCCAAAGACAAATAGGTTAGTTAGCGAGAGCGACTTTTCCCGGGTATACGAAAAAGGCCTGCGGTTAGATGGAGGCCGTTTCGTTTTTTACCTGCTGGAAAGTCAGAGTACGACGCCGAGAATTGGTATAGTAACGCCAAAATACCTCGGCAACGCTACTAAGAGAAATCGGATAAAAAGGATTATACGAGAGAATTTTCGAAAGAATAAAGAAATCTTCGAAGGGTTCGATTTTATCGTCAGACCTAAGGAGGATGCAGGCAATCTAAGCAACGTTGAACTTGGGGATAGGTTTTTAAGCGATTTCCGAGCCAGTAAAAAGGTGGTAAAAAATGGCGACTAAAGAAGAAAAAGAGACTTTCTTTTTAACTGAGGAAGGACACGAGGCCAAGGTAGAGAAGTTAAAGAAACTTAGACATGAACTATACGAAGAGCTTCCGGAAAAGCTCAAAGAGGCGAAGGCCCACGAAGGAGACCTGAGGGAGAACAAAGAATTTATGTTCCTGAGAGAAAAGCAGGACAGGCTCCAGGCGGAAGTTAAGAGGCTGGAGAACCTCCTTGATAAAGCTGAGATTATCGATCAATCGGATATCAGGTCGGACATGGTCTCAATCGGGACTAAAGTTATTCTCCAGCCGAAGGAAGGCAACGGCTCCGAAACCTACACCCTGGTAAGTCCCGCGGAAGTCGACCTGGAGAAGAACAAGATTTCGGTCGATAGCCCCATAGGGGAGGCGCTTATGGGACACCATCAAGGTGAGGAAATCGTGGCTGAAACTCCGGGCGGGAAAGAACGCTACAGGATCTTAGGGATCGGGGAGTGAGATTTTGTCCAGAGAACCGGAACAGGATTCCTCGGAGGACTCCAACGTCCTTCGGGAAGAGAGGATAGAAAAACTTTCGGAGTTGCGCGAGAAGGGACTGGAACCTTATCCCCACTCCTGCGACAGAACTCACGAACTTTTGGAAGTTATCGAGCAGTACGAAGGAGAGATAGAGGAAGGGGAAGAAACCGAAGAGGTAGTTAAAGTAGCGGGTCGGATAGTCGGATTCAGGGATATGGGAAAAGCCTGCTTCTTTGACCTAAAGGACGGATCCGGGGAACTACAGGGCTACACGAACATAGATTTACTAGGAGAAGAGGACTACGAGGTCCTGAAAGATCTCGACATAGGTGATTTCCTCGGGCTCGAGGGAGTAGTGTTTGTGACTAACAGAGGGGAACTGTCGATAAAGGTTCGAGATTTTTCCCTCCTGAGCAAATCTCTCCACCCGTTGCCGGAAAAGTGGCACGGTCTTCAGGACGTCGAAAAACGCTACAGACAGAGGTACCTGGATTTACTTTCCAACGAGTCTACCAGAGAGATCTTCGTCGCTCGAAGTAAATTGATTAGTACTTTTAGAAATACGCTGGATCAAAAAGGGTTTCTCGAGGTCGAGACCCCTCTAATGCAACCCGCGGCCGGTGGCGCAACGGCAGAACCTTTCGTGACCTATCATAACGCTCTGGACCAGGAACTATATCTCCGGATAGCTCCCGAACTGTATCTGAAAAGACTGGTAATCGGGGGAATGGAAAAGGTTTACGAGCTGGGTAAAAATTTCAGAAACGAGGGGGTTTCGACAAAGCACAATCCGGAATTTACCACGATAGAGATCTATAAGGCTTACGCCGATTACGAAGATGCCATGGAGCTTACCGAGGAGTTAATAACTGAGAGCACCAGGGAGGCAATTGGCACGATAGAACCCGAAATTGATGGGCGAGAACTGGACTTTTCTTCCCCCTGGAACAGGATATCGATGGTTTCTTCCGTCGAGGAGGCGACGGGTATAAGGAACGTGAAAGAAAAGTCGGTCCGGGAACTGCTTAAATTCGCGAAAGAAAATGCGGTCGAATTGCCCGAAGATGAATCGGATCCAACGTGGGGAGAAATGGTCGAGGTCCTCTTCGAGGAATACGTAGAGGAGACGCTCTTCCAGCCGACATTCGTTACTGATTTTCCCACTGACGTTTCTCCTCTTGCAAAAACAAAAAGGGATGGCGACGAAGAACTGACGGAGAGGTTCGAGGTTTTTGTCGGCGGAATAGAAGTGGGCAACGCTTTTACCGAATTGAACGACCCCCTGGAGCAGAGAGAAAGGTTCGAGAGTCGAATGGAGGGAGATGGCGAGAAAAAAGACGAGGAGTTTCTCAGGGCACTAGAGTACGGTATGCCCCCTACCGCCGGCATAGGCATTGGACTGGATAGACTTTTGATGGCCATTACCGGTTCCGAATCAATTAGGGAAGTGATCCTGTTTCCCGCCCTGAGACGGAAGGAGTAAATTCAATGGAAGCGAGAAAAATTTCGGACTACTGGAACTTCCTGGTGGATAGGCTCGATAATTTCGCCCTCTGGCTCGTTGGTAGAGATGAATTGGGACTTGAGGTAATAAGCGGGGGCTGGTTTACAAAGAAATTCTCTCGGTATCTGGTGGCAGCTACCTATTTTGGAGACGGCTACCTCTGGGGCCTGGTCGGACTTTCCCTGATCCTCTTCGGAGGCCAGAAGGGGCGTAACTACGTGTTGATCGGCCTGGCCATCAGCATTATCAATATAGCCGTTTTCCGGCTTATAAAGACCATCATGGAAAGACCTCGCCCGGTCACGCTCAGATCCCGACCGTTGAAATTTAGAATGATCGACGATTTTGCCTTTCCTTCGGGCCACGCCACGGTGGCTTTTGGAATTGCCTACCTGATTGCCTCGGCCTATTCAGGCTTATGGTGGGCCTGGACTGGAGCTTATCTGGCTTCTCTACTTATTAGTCTCTCCCGTATTTTCGTTCGAGAGCACTATCCCTCGGACGTAATCGGCGGTGCAATTATCGGGACACTTGTCGCCTGCATGCTCCTGCCGGTTTTTTCCGGGCTGGTTTTTTGACCTGGATTTTCCTTCGGTTTGAATTTACAGGAACCAGGGAGAACCTCCCGGGTCGGAAATTCCCGGACTGAGCTGCCGGATCACCGAGTTTGGTAGTCATGACTCTTCCGGTACTCCCTGCTAATGATTCCGGTCACCGTGAAAGTGTAGAGTTTTACCCGTAAAAGCTCGCTTTGGAAACCGTTCGATAAAACCAGGGATCAATTTCCCCAGCGGGGAAATTGCCCTTTCCGATCTCGGCTCGCTCTCCAGCACTTAGATTGCTATTGGGGACAAAATTATTTTTGATTTACAGCTATGATTTAACTTGAAGATTTTCTTTACAGCTTGTTTTCCATAGCAATCTAAGTGCTGGAACCGTGCCCGCTCACCTCCGATAGGATTTTCCTGAACGGTTTCCAAAGCTGAAAATTAGTTTTGCACTGGATTATCTACAGTATCGTCACCGTTTGGATACTAGTCAAGAACTCACTCAGTGCTCACCGTCGGATCAAAGCGAAACTTAATATATGAACAGTGACTTCGTTCTTTACTACGGGCTCTCTGCCCCTTACCTGGCAACTGATTTAACCTTTAAAACTCACCAGTAGACGAAATCCGGCAGCCAGGTAAGGGGCAGAGAGCATCTATTCGGGGCAGAGGGATAAATCCGCTGTGGGTGAAAGAACTGAGAACTCAATCAACTGCCATGTCGTAAGCCGCTTCAACGTGGATTTCCGTGGTATTCAGAACGGGAAATCCCGTTTCTTTTTCGGAAAGGATCAACGGTAACTCCGTACATCCCAGAATGGTTGCTTCTATCCCTTTGGACCTTCTCATTTCCCTGATTATAGCAACCAGTCTTCTTCTCGTATCCTCCAGGATCTTTCCGTTTACCAGTTCGGTCATAATCTTTTCGTGTACGTATTCTTGTTCGGTCTTTTCAGGGACTAATATTTCCTTCCCTCTTTTTTCGAATGTTCTCCGGTAAAATTCACCGCTCATCGTGAATTCAGTTCCCAGAAGTCCCACTCTGTCAAAACCCTTCTCGGAGGCAACGTCGGCTGTTGATTCTACAATGCTCAGAAGTGGGATAGAAATATCTTCTTTAAGTTTTTCGTAGTACATGTGGGGCGTGTTGGAGGCCATCAGGGCGAAATCCGCCCCGGCATCTTCAAGCGCAGCCAGCTTTCCCCGGAGCAATGAAATTACCTGGTCGTCCTTGCCCTCGGAGACAGGTTTACAGAAGTCCTCAAAGTTCAAATTATAAATGATCAACTCGGGATACCTGCCCTCTCGTTCCCTTTCCTTTGCCCGAGAAATGAAAAGGCGATAGTATTCCAGGGAAGCCTCCGGGCTCATCCCTCCAAGGATTCCGATCTTTTTCACTGGAACCACCTGATATCAGACGGCGGCTTTAGTTGGCGTGTAACGGTAAGGGCAATCTGCCCTTTTACAGCCTTCACAGGAGTATAAGTCATTCGCCTGCTGGACCTCCTGGCCGAGACCTATTACGAACGAACTTGATTTTTTCGGAACCATAGTAAACGACGAAGTAAGGCTCACTCCTATCTCGGACGGGTTTAAAGAATCGAAGATGAATCGCTGGTGCTTGATTTTCCAGTGACTGGAGCCGGAACCGGGCGAAAAAGCCCTTGTATTATTGAGATCGTTATCACGTGAGTACCTAAGAACCTTTTTTCCGAGCCGGTCAGCGGTTTCGTTTACGGCGGCGGACCCGACCGAATCCAGAATATTACTCAAAGCGTAATCCCCTTTTTTCATCAATTCGTCAACTTTTTCCTCTAGAGCTATTCCGATCGTGGATATCCCGAAGGCCAGATATTCTGCTTTATGCAGTGGTTCGGGTAGGTGGTATTTATCGACCAGGTTCTGGTTGTTTTCTCCAATTGAATATGTTGCTTTCGATTTAACCAGCTGGTTTCCCAGCTCAAGCCCTCTATCGACGTACTTCTCTATCCCGCTCTGTCCTCCGGTTTTTAAGTAACGGGAAACCCTTTCCTTCTCCAGCGACAGGTCAAAATTAAAAGTGAAATTCTTTGGTTTGATTTCGTATTTCATTGTTTATTCACCAGCCGTTTAATTGATGTAAAGATAGGAGGTTGTTACTCGAGATGCAACGTTTCAGGGTGAAGAGGTCCGATGGAGTTTGGCTGGATCTTTCTCCGGACTTCGGGCCCAAGCTGAGAGTACCGATAAGCCTGGACAATCGGCTTACGTGGGAGTAATGGGCTACCGGGGAGACACACACGGGATAGTTTCCACAGAACCTTCTTATCCACCATTCACCTTTCTTGGCGTCGAGAACGTGGCTGGATATCTCGGCCTCCGATAGAATTTTACTGAACAATCACCAAAGAATAACACGAAATACTTTCTATATAAGTAATGACAGCAGAGGGGTCTTCCATCCTCAGTCGATTTGGCTATTGGAGCAAAGAAGGATTATAAAAGGTCGATAGTTTTAATTGACAAAACGCACAGTTCTTTCAGTTTACCTCCTAAGCCCCCTGCCCCTTACCTGGCTGCCGGATTTCGTCTACTGCTGGATTTTTAAAGGTTAAATCAGTTGCCAGGTAAGGGGCAGGGGGCTTAGGAGGGCTACAAAATTAAGGACGTCCCCGATAAAAGAACTGAGAGACGATTGCCTGAAGGGAATTTGTGGGTCGAGTAAAATAAAGGCAGGCTGAGGTGAAAGAGAAAATCAGGAGGACGAAGAACCTCCGCCCTCCTCTTCCAGTAAAGAAGAAATCTTTCCTCTGAGCCTCTCCTTAAGTTCCGGCAACTTATCCTTTAGTACCGGGGAGAGTTCGTCTCTAAGGGACATGTCCTCGGGAATGATTCCCATTATCAATATCTCTTCCGGCCGTTCGCCCAAAGACTCCGACAGGTCGATCGCTTCCAGCAGGTTGGCGTCGTGCGTACTTCTGATCTTGATGCTGTTATCGACCTCGTCGGGGCGAAAGAAGATCGAGTTACCGGGTTCCCCTTCGCTTCTCAGGGCATCGACTATTACTGCTTTATCCAGGTCTTTGAGGTAGTGAACTATATTGAGCCCGGAGGTTCCTACCTCGTGGAATACCACTTCGCCGGAAAAATCTTCCTTCTCCAGGCGGTTTACCAGCTCCACACCTATTCCGTCGTCACCCTTCAGCGTGTTACCGATTCCAATTACTCCTAATTTTGCCATTGTCCACCTCGAAAGTTACTCGACGAACTCCACATCCAGATGGTGTGTGGAACAGGAAATGCAGGGGTCGTAAGCCCGAACCAGCATTTCCAGGTTAAGCTCGATCTCGTCTTCCTCTTTACCCTGGTTTATCAGGTTTGGTGCCAGCTTTTCCATGTCCTGCTGGATATTCGCGTGATTTTGGTTCGTCGGGATTACGCAGTTTCCGGCAGTACAGGTTCCTTCTTCATTATAAGTATAATCGTGAAACAAGATTCCCCTTGGTACCTCGACCGCGCCTATTCCTCTACCCGCTTTGACCTCTACTTCCGGTTCGTAGTAGTCTTCCTGGGGTTCTAGTCCACCTTCTAGAAGTTCGTCGATTAGCTTGATCGAGTCCCTGACGTTGTGGACTACTTCGACGAGCTGAGCAATGTTGTTCATGAAAGGGTTATGGTTGATCGGCTTCAAGTTGAACCTTTCAGCGACCCCTTTGGCCATGGGGGAAAGCTGGTCATAGTTGTTGTTTAATCGGGCCAGCGCTCCGACCATGTACGATTGCCTGTTGTTGCGGGCGAACTTCGCCGTGGATTGATTCACTACGAATTCGTTCGTGATGTCTTTGTAGTCAGTGACGGGAGAAATTCCGGTGTCCGTAGACCGAACTTGACCGTCGTAGAAAGCGTAGTCTTCTTCGTTGGTCAAGGATATGAACTCGGTTTCCCTGTTGAAGTCCGGGAATTTATCAGCTTTTGCCTCACATAGGTCTGCCACGGCCATGAGGTCGTTGAACGAGTTCTTGAGCCTGTTCTTGAGGTCCGTAAGTTCTTTTTCCGTCGGGATCTTGGAAAAGCCGCCCGGAATCAACCTCTGGGGATGTGTGGTTCGACCGCCTATCATTTCGGACATTTCGTTGGCCAGTCTATGGAGCCTGATCACCGTCTTCAGCTCTTCCGGATGGGAAGAAGCTAGAGGAATTACAGACCCTTCTCCCATCAAATCGGGCAGGGCAAGGTAACCGACGTGCAAGACGTGGCTCTGCATGTTTTCCGCGTGGAGTATCAGTTTCCTGAGCAACTTGTCCTGCTCGGACATCTCGATTCCCATTGCTGCTTCCGTTGCCTTCAAGGAGGCCAGGGTATGACCTATGGAACAAATACCACATATTCTCGAAGTTATGTGGTGCAGTTCCTTCCAGCTTTGATCGACGACCATGGACTCGAAGTACCTTGGAGTCTCGATTACCTGCCACTCGCACTTTTCTATCTGGCCGTCGTTAGCGTTTACCTTTATGTTACCGTGCCCTTCTACTCTAGTGAGATACTCTACGTCTACATTTATCTTTTCGTTACTCATTTTTGCGTTCCTCCTGTTGCCAGCCAAAGTAGAGGTTAAATTTATTTAGTACCTCTTCCACGGTTAATCCGTATTTATCCAGTACCTTTTTGTGAGCGTTCTGGTTGGGATTATCTACTAATCCTCGACATCCCCAACAAGTCGTACCTTCGTTTACGCATTTCGAGTCGCAGCCGGCACGAGTTACGGGTCCAAGACAGAAAGGACCCTTTTCTACCTTCTGACTTCCGGGTACCTGGACTTCCCTTTTTGCCGAGGATACGTTCTTATCGCCTCCGTTTCTCGAAAAGACGCAGACGTTCTCGTTCATTTTGCATTCGACGCAGACAGGATAAGTAGGTATTTTTGGTTCCTTGCCCTGAACGAGGGATTCTACTACGTGAACGAATTCGTCCTGATCTATTGGGCACCCGTAGATGTAATGATCCACGTCTACTACAGCATCTGCCGGCTTGGCCTTGTCCCAGGCTTCGATCTTGTCCGCGTCGTCACCGTAAACCCTTTCTTCTACCTCTTTAGGGTCCTGAGAGTTCCTGATTGAATTTATGCCTCCGATGGCGGCGCACGATCCCAGTGCTACCAGAACGTCAGCGTTTTCCCTTACTTCCTCCAGTCTTTCTGCGTCATGGTCCGTGGCGATTGATCCCTCGATGAAGGCAATATCGTAATCGTCGGATTTCTGCGAGATGACTTCTCTAAAGTTAACTACTTCGACGAGTTCCAGCAGGTCAAGTAGCCTTTCTTCCAGGTTAGCGACCTGTAACTGATCTCCCTCGCAGCCGGCAAAGTCAAAGAAAGCTACCCTGGGTTTCATTATATAGCCTCCTCAAAACCTTTGACTTTTTCGTAGTTGAATACGGGGCCGTCCTGGCAGGCGTAAAGGACTTCTTCGGCACCGTTTATCTGACAGTGGCCGCACTTTCCTATTCCGCATTTCATTCTTCTTTCCAGTGACAGATAAATTTGTTCGTGTGGTAGATCCTTCTCGTCCAGTTCCTCGAGAACGAACTTGTACATAACCGGTGGCCCGCATACGATGGCGTAAGTATTGTCCAGGTCAATGTCCACGCCGGGTATTAATTCCGTAATTACTCCTATGTTACCGCCCCAGCAAACGTTATCGGGACAGAAATCCACGGTTGCTTCATGATATATGTCCTGACGACGGGCCCAGTGATCTACTTCGTCCTCGAACATCTGTTCGCAGGGTCTTTTGCACCCGTACAGGATGTTCAAGTTGTTGAATTCGTCTCTTCTATCCAGAGTATAGTTAATCAAGGATCTCAGAGGGGCTATCCCCAAACCACCGGCGATAAATAGCAAATCGTGGCCCCGTAGTTCCTCTACCGGAAACCCTGTACCAAACGGGCCTCTTATACCTACGGTATCCCCTATGTTCGTTTTATGCAGGGTGTTGGTTACGTTTCCCACAGCTCTAACGCAGAGCTCGAACGAGTCCAGCCGCCTGGTGGGTGAGGACGTCACGGAGATCGGGGCTTCACCAACTCCGGGGATTGATAGCTCGACGAATTGTCCCGGGTCCTGGTTCAACCTTTCCCCGCTTTCGAGTTCTAGCTCAAATAACTTAGTGTCCGTGGTTAACTGACGCTCACCGATTATCCTAGCTTTCTGGGGATTGTAGGGTGATCCTTCAGGATTAACGACTTTCGCTTCTTTTGTTTGGCTAATTTCATTCATGAGGTTCCCTCCTTCATTTGATTAAATATATCCACCGGATCGGCAATGTCGGGAAGGCATTGTTCCGAACACCTGCCACAGCCAACGCAGGCAATATCGCCAAACCTGTTATACATGTATCTCCCCTTTCTCATGTATCTATGGCGATAGCGGGCGGCCTTTTCTTCTCGGAAGTTTTCGTCTCCCGCCACCTCGGCAAATTCCTCGAGCATGCAACCATCCCACGTTCTCATTCGCTCTCCTTCGGATAGCGATATATCGTTGACGTCTTTTACGTCGAAGCAGTAGCAGGTGGGGCAGACTAGGTTACAGGTACCGCAACTTAAACAATCTTCGGAGTTTTCTTCCCAAAATTCGTCGTTATCGTAGTACTCTTTGAGCAGAGAAGGTAGTTCAAACGGATCGAACTCTGGATCGGATCTAAACTTTTCAGGAAGATCTTCTTTGAATTGTTTTACCTTTCTAATCTCTTCCGGCTTAGCGTCATCGACGGCAGCTCCAGCTTGCTCCAGCAGTGAACTACCTTTTGAGGAGCCGACTTCAATTGCATATCTATCTCCAATATCAGTCAGCATGAGGTCGTAACCGCTATCGATCGTGGCGGTGCCCATAGTGCTGGCAAACGATTTATCGGAGACGTTTTCCATATTAACGCCGACCAGGACTGATTGACGTCTTTTCTCCAGGTAATAAGGGTCCTCGTGCGTATCCTCGAATACTTTGTCCATCTGTCCTATTGCTACCAGGTCGTAAGGATGTACCCCCAGAATTATCCTGGGAACTACCCGGTTTACCGGGGTGGTTTCTCCCTTTTCTATGTTGTACTCAATGAGGGTTTCGCGTTGAGGCATGAAGTATTTCTTTGGAGGAAGGATCGTGGTGTCGTAATCAAGGCGAAGGTCGTCTGACTCATAGAGGGGGTCAAACGCGAATTTGCTGTCCTTTTTCTGGACTCCAACTACCTCTCTGTCGTCGTCTTCAATTAGATTGTCGACAAATTCACTAAAATCGCTTTTGTCAATCGCTTTCATATTGCCTCCCAGTTATTCTTAGGTTCGCGGTCCGAGTACTTTGGATTC
>JAGXKX010000123.1 GCA_018335015.1 Candidatus Bipolaricaulota bacterium | reverse complement strand
CCACCAGGAAGGGAACCTGGTTGTAAGTCTTTTTCTCGGAAAGTTTTTCTATGCCCCGGTGGTTATAGCCAATTTGCACGTCCACGTCCAGAACTTCCTCCCCCTCGACGGTCAGGAGGTAATGTTCGGGTTCTTCCTGTAATGGGTGGTACGGCCCGATAGGTATTGTGGTTGCCATATTACTCGCCTCCCAGATCTTCTACTTCGAAGTTCTTTCTGAACGGGTAGTCTTCATCGTCAAGAGATTCGGCCTTCAGTAATCTCTTCTTTGCCGGGTGATCCTCGAAGTCAATTCCAAACATCTCTCTAATCTCCCGTTCTATCCATTCTGCTCCGGGTATTTTTCTTGCGATGGTTTTTGTCGAGGGGTTATCGTCTTTTTCCAGGGGGAGCTTGATCGTCACCATTATTTCGTGTTCGTCAAGTGCAAAGTGGTAAAGAAGTCGAAATGTTTCCTCCTCGTCGAGACAGGAAATAGTGGCCAGCCGTCCCCGGTTTTCCTCGTAAATAACTTCTACGAGATCTTCGAAAATCTCCGGGTTTGGAGTGATGTAAAGCCTTGTCTCCTTTTCTTCTGTCTCTCCGAGCTTCCATCCAAATCTCCCGGACAGCTCTTCTCTAAAAGTAGAAGATTTCATTGTTGCACTTCCTTCAATTTCTGGAGTCCGTTGACCAGACCCTCGATTATCGCTTCCGGGCGTGGAGGGCACCCGGGGATATTCACAACCAAGATCTCCTCGTCTACGTTTCTTGTCACCTTTCTTACCGGCCCCACGCAGTTATACGCATCATGAAATATCCCTTTAGAGCAAGCGCATGAGCCAACCGAGGCCACTATGAACGGTTTGGCTGCTGCTTCCAGAACCCTTTTAAACCGCGGTTTAGATTTACGGGTCATTGCTCCGGTGGCCATAAGAACATCCGCGTGTCTGGGTGAACCTACCAGCTTGCCGCCAAAACGTTCTACGTCGAATTTGGGAGTCAAACAATCCACGACCTCAATATCGCAGTTGTTACAGGAGCCCGTGCTAACGTGATAGAGCCAAGGAGATTTGCTTATTCCCCAACTTGTCCAGGTCATTACCAATTCCTCCCTCTATAGCCAGGCAATACCGATAAAATTGCCCACCACTGCCAGTACCAGTGCAATTAACCCCAGCGGGGCGGCGCCGTACCAGAAGAACTTTAACGCTTGATCCGACCGTAATCGCGGATTTGTGTTCTTAATCAAAATTATTACCACCAGAACCAGCACGTACTTAATTGCTCCCCACAGTGCTCCCCACCCCGTGCCAAAACCGCCGAGAAATACTGTAATCAAAAAGAGCGGCAGCACCAGAAGTGCCATTAAATGGGAAATTTTAAACAGACCGAGCAGGGGTCCAGAGTATTCAATCAGTGGGCCACCCATTATTTCAGTTTCTGCCTCCGGAATATCAAACGGAATAAACCCCAGCTCTGCCTGAATGCACATCAATGCAGCAATAAATGCAAATGCCCCGGAAAAACTGGCAGCTACCCATTGGGACGAAAAAATGGCCAGTCTTAACCCGCCTCCGGTTTTGACAATTGCCGTGGTTACGGCCAGTATCAGAGGTAATTCGTAAGCGGCAACCAGTCTTAGCTCTCGATTAGCCCCGAGACTTGAAAGAGGGTTGCCTGAGGACATTCCTCCTAGTACCACGGCAAGAGCGGGCAGGACGAGCAAATATAGTACGACGATAACGTCACCGATAAATGCCGCTGCAAGATAGTTTGCTTTGACAAGAATTATTGAAGCCAAAAGAAGTCCAATGGGGCCCAGGAGAGGGACGATGAGAAATCCCCATTCCGTGCTACCCTTCGGGATTATGTTTTCCTTTCCGAATAATTTGGCAATATCGTAAGCCGGTTGAAGGAGAGGGGGACCTACCCGCCACTGGACCAGTGCCGAGACTTTCCTCACCAACCAGGAAGCCAAAATGCCCACTCCGAGAGTAAAGAACAGGCCGGGAAACACGAAGAAATCAAATACCAGCCTTCCAACCATTACTGCTTACCCCCTTTATTACCCAGTAATTCCGGTTGCCAGGCTTCAACGTGAATGAATAACCCGTCCCTTTGCTTGTACCAGTTTTCCCCTTCTGGCTCGTGTCCGGCCGGTACAGATTTTAAGCCTCCGTAAGGACAACTGGAAACGCAGGATGGTTCTCCTTCTTTTTCACTACATAGGTCACATGTGGAATCCAGAAATGGTATCAATTCAGTGAATATCGTCCCAAAGGGGCAGGCCATCACACAGGAGTCGCACCCAATACAAAGCAGGTTTGCCCTCTCGACGACCCCCTCATCGTTCTTTGCCAGCGCGTCAACCGGACAAGCTTTCAAACAGGCCTGGTCCTCGCACTGCCTGCAGTAGTGGGCGAAAGTTGCTTGTTCCCGTAGCTTGGATATGCCATTGTTGCCGGGGTGATTCAGGTTATCACAAATAGCTTCACACTGATCGCATTCGGCTCCGTCACAGACGGCCAAATCTAATAACAGGGTTCTCCCTTCGGATTCTGTTTTCGAAGGAGCTTTCATCGTCTATCACTCCCATAAATCCGGGATATCTTTTACCTGATCGTGGGTAAATACCGGTCCATCCTTACATACGTAATATTTACCCAGCTGGCAATGACCGCACATTCCAAATCCGCAACTCATGTTTTTCTCCATCGAAAGATAAATATCGCTGGATTCGAAGTAATCGAGCAGAGACTGGGTGGTAAATTTCATCATGATCGGAGGTCCACAGACTACAGCTACTCCCTTTTCGGTATCTACCTCCAGATCTTCGAGTAGGTTCGTGACAACTCCCACATTCCCTTCCCAGTCCTCGTCTCCTTCATCAACCGTTAACTCCAAATCTATTTCTGAAGCACCACTACCCCAGTCGTCCAATTGATCCTTATAGATAAGATGGTCTGGTGCTCGAGCTCCGTATTTTAGACATATCTTTCCGAAGTCGTCAGGCTGAGCGGTAAGCATGTACAAAAGAGATCTCAGGGGCGCCAGGCCGACTCCCCCGCCAACGACGAGAACGTCCCTGCCCTCCATTTCCTCTAACGGATAACCTTTGCCGTAAGGACCCCTTATTCCCACCGTATCTCCCTCTGACATGTCGTGGAGTTCGCCGGTCACTTCACCGGCCTCCATGATTGTTACCTCCAGCGTGTCGGTTACATTTGGAGACGAAGAAGGGGTAAACGGAGCTTCTCCCAGGCCGGGTACGGACAGCTGAATAAACTCGCCGGTGGCAAATTCCATTGGTTCGTCCGGTTCCAGCTCGAAGGTCTTAATGGTGGGGGACTCATCCACAATACTCGTAATCTCAGCTGGAACGGAACTATACGGGTTCTCCATGGAGTCGAGATTTTTACGTTCGAGCTCAGCTCTGGTTTGCAACGGAGACCTCCTTCAGCACGTCTCTCATATCGATTTCTCCCATACAACTCTCAATGCATCTGCCACAACCGGTGCATCCGTAAAAATCGTGGTTTTCGTAAAACCGCCCAAATTTATCGTAAAACCTGTTGCGAACCCTACTTTCAAGTGATTCCATCGGGTTAGCCCCTCCCGCGACGCGACTGTAACCTTCGAAACTACAGCTATCCCATACTTTGCCCCGGTTGACGGTTGAGTCTTCAGTCTGCTCGTATAGCTGGAAACAATGGCAGGTGGGGCAGATCATGGTGCAGGCACCGCATTCGACACAATCTTCGGCAACGCCTCTCCATACAGGATGTTTGGGGG